>SLSQ01000001.1 GCA_007130355.1 Trueperaceae bacterium | reverse complement strand
TAGCCGACGGCGAGCAGCGCCGCGATCTTGGCGATCGGGTAGCCGGTCGCCTTCGACGCCAGCGCCGAGCTGCGCGACACGCGCGGGTTCATCTCGATCACGATCACCCGTCCGCTGGCGGGATCGACGGCGAACTGGATGTTGCTGCCGCCGGTCTCGACCCCGATCTCGCGGATGATGTCGATCGACATGTCGCGCAGCGCCTGGTACTCCTTGTCGGAGAGGGTCTGCGCCGGCGCCACGGTGATCGAGTCGCCGGTGTGGACGCCCATCGGGTCGACGTTCTCGATGCTGCAGATGATCACGACCGTGTCGTTGTGGTCGCGCATCACCTCGAGCTCGTACTCCTTCCAGCCGAGCACCGACTCCTCGACCAGGACGGTGTGGACCGGGCTGTCGTGGAGTCCCTGGCGTACGATGCGGCGGAACGCCTCCTCGTCCTGCGCGACGCCGCCGCCGCTGCCGCCGAGCGTGAAGCTGGGCCGCACGATCAACGGGTAGCCGATCCCGTCGGCGAAGGCGAGCGCGTCGTCGAGGGTGGAGACCATCCTTCCGGCGGGCGTGGCGATCCCGATCCGCGCCATCGCCTCCTGGAACGCCTGGCGGTCCTCGCCCTTGTGGATCGCCTCGTAGTTCGCCCCGATCAGCTCGACCCCGTGCTTCTCGAGGACGCCCCCTTCGTGGAGCGCCATCGCCAGGTTCAGCGCCGTCTGGCCGCCGAGGGTCGGCAGGATCGCGTCCGGGCGTTCCGCTTCGATCACGCGTTCGACCGTCTCCGGCAGCAGCGGCTCGACGTACGTCCGGTCGGCCACGTCGGGGTCGGTCATGATCGTGGCCGGGTTGCTGTTGATCAGCACGACCCGGTAGCCGACCGCCCGCAGCGCCTTGCACGCCTGCGTCCCGGAGTAGTCGAACTCGGCGGCCTGACCGATCTGGATCGGTCCGCTGCCCAGGATCAGGATGGTGTGAAGATCGTTGCGTCTCGGCACGGGAACCCCTCGACTTTCGGCGGGAGAATATAGCACGCGGCCCATCGCGGCCCGGCGGCCGCGCCGCGCGGCGGGAACGGAACGTTCAGGCGTCGCTCGCTTCCGGGTCGAGCCCGTCCGGGTCGAACTCGATCGTGAACGTCTCGCCGTCCACCTCGATCTCGTCGCCCGCGCGCAGGCGACGCTTGCGGCGGGTCTCGACCTCGCCGTTGACGCGAACCTCGCCCGCTTGGATCGCGCGCTTCGCCTGGCCGCCGGTGCCGAAGAGGCCGGCCGCCTTGAGGGCGTCGCCGAGCGTCAGGGTCGGCGCCTCGTCCGGGCCGTCCGGTGCGTCCGGTCGCGTCACTCGACCGAGATCGTCTCGGCGGCCGGGTAGGAGCCGAGGTACTTCACGAACGCCGCCTTGCGCATCAGTCCGGTCAGGGCGGCCGCGACCGGCGACTCGTCGACGTGCCCCTCGATGTCGACGTAGAACAGGTAGCTCCACGGCTTGTCGCGGCGCGGGCGGGACTCGAGCTTGGTCATGTTGATGCCGTGCTTCGGGAACTCCTCGAGGCAGGCGACCAGGTCGCCCGGCCGGTGCTTCGTAGCGAGGATCAGGCTGGTCTTGTGCGCCCCGCTACCCCGGACCGCCTCGTCGGCGCCGAGCACGAAGAAGCGCGTGTAGTTGAACGGCCGGTCCTCGATCCGTTCCGCCAGGACCTGCAGGCCGTACGCCTCGGCCGCCCGTTTGCTGGCGATCGCGGCCTTGCCCTCCCCGCCGTTCTCGGAGAGCAGCTTGGCGGCGCCGGCGGTGTCGAAGTCGGTGACCGCCTCCATCTTGTGCCGGCGCAGGAACTCGGCGCACTGCGCCAGGGCCTGCGGGTGGCTGTACACGCGCCGGACCTGTTCGAGCGTCACGTCGGGCCGTGCGAGCAAGGCGTGGTGCACGTGCACGATCTGTTCGCCGACGACGTGCAGCACCGAATCGGTCAGCAGGTCGTAGGTCTGGTTGATCGAACCGGCCAGGCTGTTCTCGACCGGAAGGACCGCGTAGGCGCACGATCCCTCGACGGTGGCCTCGAACGCTTCATGGAAGCTGCCGAATCCGACCGCCTCGGCGTCGGGAAGGTACTGGAGCGCGGCCTGTTCGCTGAACGCGCCGGTGACGCCCTGGTAGGCGATGCGGGGAGCCTCCGTCATGAGCGCCTACGCTAGCACGCACCCTCGTGCGGGACCACGCCGTACGAGGCGGCGTTCGGCGTTCAGGCGGCCGGTCCGTCCGACGCCTCGGCGGACCGGAGCGACCGCGCCTCGCGACGCAGTTCGGCGAGCTCCGCCTCGGAACGCTCCAGCGTCTCGATCAGCCGCCCCAGTCGGTCGCGTTCGCTTCGCACGAAGCGGGTGTACGGGGCGATCGCGGCGGCGAGGTCCTCCGCCGCGCGTTCGAGCTCGCGGTCGAGCTGCGCGTCGAGGCTCCGTTCGAGCCCGTCGCGCAGCTCCTGCAGCTGCGCGTGCAGCTCCTGCTTGGCGCGGTGCCGGCGGCGCGGCAGCACCAGCGCCCCGACGCCGACGACCGCCAGGCCGACGGTGATGCCGGTCACGTCGAGCGCCGTGCCCGACAGGAACGCCACCAGCGCTGCGCCGAGTCCGACCCCGGAGACCTGGAGCAGGCCGGTGCGCACCACCGCCTGCTGCAGCGAGTCGGCCAGGCGGCGCGCCTCGGCCTGTTGATCCCAGCCGGAGAGCACCGACTCGGCCCGTTCGGTCATGCCGGAGAGCAACTCGCGTCGGTCGAGCCGGAAGCGACCGCCGACCTCGCCGACGATCCGGGGGTCGTCCGCCTTGCGGCGCTCCTGCACGAACTCGGTGACGTCCTCCCAGAGACCGCGCGTCCGCTTGAGGAACCAGTCGACCATCTCGTCCATGGCGCGGTCGATCTCGCGGTCCACGTCGCGGATCACCTCGGCCTCGAAGTCGGCCTGTACCCGCTCCGGCCGCATCAGCTTCAGGACGTTGCCGAAGCGCACGGTGCGGTCGAGGAACGCCTCGCCGCGCCGCTCGACCTCGAGCAGCGTCGTCTTGACCCGCGCCAGGTAGGTCTTGGCCTCGCGGCGGATCTCCCGTTCGAACTGTTCGCGTTGGCGCTCGACCGTCCGGAGGGTGGCGCGGTCGTCGTCGAGCACCCCCAGCCGGCGCGTCAGCTCCACCTTCGCGTCGGCCGCCAGGCGGGTCCCCACGCCGAGCGGGTTGGCCAGCTTCAGGCGCAGCCGCTCCACGTCGGACAGTTCGCCGGCGACGAACCGTTCGAGGCGGGGAAGACCGCTCGCCTCGAGGGCGGCCTCGTCGCCCGCCGCCCGCGCGCGCCGCGCGGCCCGGGCCGAGACGACGAACACCGTCGGATCGTCGTCGGCGGCGATCCCCTCGCGCAGCGCCTCGCGCGCGTGCCGGCGCACGAAGTCGGCCACCTCGGCGCGGTCGTGCTCCTCCTCGAGCAGGTCGATCTTGTTCACGACCATCACGATCTTCTTGCCCCACGAGGCGATCAGGTCGAGGAAGGCCCGTTCGCTGCCGGCGAACGGTCGGTCGGCGCTGGTGACGAACAGGACCAGGTCGGCGCGCGGCACGAAGCGCTCGGTCAGCTCCTGGTGCCGTTCGATCACGGCGTTCGTGCCGGGCGTGTCCACCAGCGCCAGGTCCCGCAGCGCCGGCACCTCGGCCCGCCGGTACGCCACGCCGTCGTCGCCGATCCGTTCCTCCTCGGCGCCGTAGCCGAGCACGGTGATCCGGTCGGTGGTGGGGGTGACCCCCTCCGGCATCACCGTGGCCCGAAGGAGCGCGTTCACCAGGCTGGACTTGCCGGCGTTGTACTCGCCGGCGACGACGAGCAGGAACAGGCCGTCCAGGTCGGCTTGGGCCGTACGGAGGGCGGCGACCGACTCGGGACCGAGCTCCGCTTCGGCGAGGGCGACCTGCAGATCGTTGAGGGCCGTGCGTTCGCGCGAGAGCAGACCGCGGCCGACGCCGCCGACGAGCGAATCCATGCTCGCGAGCGTAGCACGCGACCCCGCCGTTTCCGTGGGCGACGCGGATCCCGGGGCGAGGACGGGTACAGTTCGGGGACGAAGGCGCGGGCCGCTTCGACGCGGTCCGCGCCGTTCCCCGCCGAGGTCCACGAGGAGGCCGTTCCCATGCACCGTGCCCGCATCCGCGCCACCGTCCACCGCTCGTTGCTGCTCGCCTTCGTGGCGGCGTCCCTGTTCGGCGTCGTGGCCGCCCAACGGATCGGCGATCCGGTCGAGGCCTTCGTCCACGCCACGATCGCGTCGCAGGATCCGGACGGGGCCGGACGGACCGACGCCGGACTGAGCGTCGACGTCGAGGCCGCCTCCGGCATCCTCACCGGCGTCGCCGTGGACGGGGCGATGGACGCGGCGGGCGTCGCCGACGCGGCGCGGATCGTGGCGCGCGCCACCGGTTTCGGCGACGGGATCGAGGGGCCGATCGCCGACTTCCTGGACGCGAACCTGCGCGACCTGGCCGGAGCGGGCCCGACCACGGTGCGGGTCGAGACCTACCTGCTGCACGTCGACGTCGACGCCGGCGACCCGCCGCTCGCGTCGTTGCGGCTCGAGCTGCCTCGGGCTCCGGACGACGCCTTCGCGGAACCGGCGGCGACCAAGGGTCCGAGCGACGCGGTGGTCGTGATCCGCGAGTTCAGCGACTTCCAGTGCCCGTTCTGCAAGATGTTCGCCGAGGAGGTGCTCGAGGGCGGCGTGCTCGCCGCGCTGCTCGAGAGCGGCGAGGTCCGCTTCGAGTACCACCACCTTCCGTTGACCACCATCCACGCCAACGCCGAACCGGCGGCGGAGGCCGCTCAGTGCGTCGCGGACCGCTTCGGAACGGACGCGTTCTGGGCGTACCACGACCTGCTGTTCGAGCGGCAGGGGGCCTGGTCGGGCCTCGGCGATCCGGACGCCTACTTCGCGCGGTTGGTGCGGGACGTGGCGGACGAGCACCTGCACGCTGCGGACGGGGCGGACGCGGACGCCCGGGCCGAGTCGGCGCGCGACGCGGTGCGCGCCTGCCTCGCGGCGGGCGACGCGCGCGAGGCG
>SLSQ01000191.1 GCA_007130355.1 Trueperaceae bacterium | reverse complement strand
GCGCACCAGGCGCGCCACACCCATCCAGCGCGTGAGCGCGAGCGCGAGCACCAGGACCGTGAACGACGAGCCCCAGATCGACACCACGATCATCAGCAGGAAGAAGGTCGGGATCGCCATGAACCCGTCGGTGAAGCGCATGATCACCTGGTCGACGACCCCGCCGAAGAAGCCGGAGACGACGCCGACGACCGACGCGATCAGCACCGTGAGCGCCGCTCCGACGAAGCCGACGGCGAACGAGATGCGTGCCCCCGAGATCAGGCGCGAGAGCACGTCGCGACCGTTCTCGTCGGTGCCGAGCAGGTGGCCGGGCGAGCCGGCGGGAAGGAACTGGTTCACCAACGAGGTGCGGTTGGGGTCGGGCAGGCCGAGCCACGGGTGCGCGATCATCGCCACCACCACGATCAGCAGGTAGATCGTGCCGAACGTAGCCAGCCGGTGCCGCAGGTAGGTGCGGGCGGCCTCGCGCAGGAAGCGGCCGCGCGGGCTTCGGCGGGTACGGGCGCCTGCGGTCGCGGCGCTCACGAGTACTGGATCCTCGGGTCCAGGAGCGGATAGAGGAGGTCGATCAGCAGGTTCGAGAGCACCACGGCGACCGAGACGAAGATCGTGATCCCGAGGATCAGCGGCGTGTCGCGTCGCAGCGCGGCGTCGACCGCCAGTTGCCCCAGGCCGGGCCAGCTGAACAGGGTCTCGACGATCGCGGAGCCGCCGACCAGGCGGGGCAGCGACACCCCGAAGACGGTGATGACGGGGATCAGCGCGTTCTTGAGGACGTGCTTGCGGTCGACCGCCCGGTCGGAGAGGCCCTTGCTGCGGGCGACCAGGACGTAGTCGAGGCGGATCACCTCGAGCCACGAGCTGCGCGTGTAGCGCACCAGTTCGGCCAGGTTCGAGGTGGCGAGCACGATCACCGGCAGGATCAGGTGGCGTGTGCGGTCGATCAGGCCGTCGTCCCCGCCGAGCGTGCGCATGCCGGACGACGGCAGCCAGCCGAGCTCGACCGAGAACAGCACGATCAGCATGATTCCGAGCCAGAAGTTCGGCGTGGCGAGGCCGATCGACGCGAACAGCGACACGAGCTGGTCGACCGGGCCGTCCTGCCGGCGCGCGGCGAGGATCCCGAGGGGAATCCCGACCACCAGCGTGACCAGGGCGGCCACCCCGCCGAGCAGCAGGGTCGCCGGCAGGCGTTCGGTCACCATGCGGAGCACCGAGCGGCCGCCGTAGCTGAGCGACTGACCCAGGTCACCGGTGAGGAAGTTGCCGATCCACTGCAGGTACTGCTGGTGGACCGGCCGGTCCAGACCGAGGTTCGCGGCCAGGCGGGCCGCTTCGGCCGGCGAGAGGTTCGGGTTCATCAGGATCGAGAGGCCACCGGGCGCCATCTGGATCATGGCGAAGGTGACGGTCACGACCACCAGCAGGACGAGCAGGGACGCCACCAGGCGCTGCAGGACGTAGCGATGCATCGGCTCCTCGGGACGGTACGGGTCCGGGGGTGGACGTACTCGTGGGACGAACGGCTCCGGCGTGCGACCGCGTCGCGACGCCGGAGCCGGCGGTCCGCCGTACGGTCGGGGCGCGTCGTACGCGCCCCGGCCTCGGTCAGGTCGGGCTCAGCGGTCGAGCCAGACGAGGTGCAGGTACGGCGTGGTCAGCTTCAGCTCGCCCTCCGGCAGGTCGCGCACGTCGGCGCGGGCGGCGACCAGCTGCTCGCGGAGGAAGAACGGGATCACCGACGGATCGGCGTGGTGCAGCTCCTGGGCGCGCTTGTACAGCTCGCCCTGCTCCTCGCGGTCGCCGGTCCGGATCGCCTGCTCGACCAGCGCGTCCAGCTCGGGGTTCGAGTACCCGCGCGCATTCGGTCCTTCGGTCGTGTAGATGCGGCGGAACCAGTCGACGTTCGGGATCGGGAACTCGGCCATGCGGACGGGGAACACCCGGTCGCGGGTCTCCTCGATCCAGCGTCCGGTCCGTTCGCCGGCGACGAACTCGACGTCCATGCCGAGGTCCTCGAAGCTCTCCTGCAGGATCAGGCCGATCTGTTCGCGCTGCACGTTGCCGCGGTCGACCAGGATGTAGAACTCGAACCGTTCGCCCTCGTCGTTCACGAGGATGCCGTCGTCGCCCCGCGTCCAGCCGGCCTCGGCCAGCAGCTCCTGCGCGCGCTCCATGTCGTAGGCGTGCGGCTCGAAGTCGGGATCGGGGATCCAGGAGAGGACGGCGGGGATGGTGCGGTCGTTCATCAGCCAGCCGCGACCGAGGCCGACGCCTTCGAGGATCGTCTGGTGATCGACCGCGTGCGCCATGGCGATGCGGACCCGCGGGTCCTCGAACAGGTGCGCGTACGGTCCTTCGAAGGCGAAGTCGAGGATGGCGTAGCGGCTGCTGCTGACCGGGATCACCTGGACGTTCGGATCGTTCTCGAGCGAGCGGGCGTGCGTCGGCTCGATGTCGGTCCAGGAGATGTCGCCGGCCCGAAGGCGCGCGACGCGCACGTTCATGTCGGGGACGATCGAGAAGATGACCCGGTCGAGGTACGGACGTCCGAGGAAGAAGTCGTCGTACCGGACCAGCTCGACGTGGCTGCCGGTCTCGGCGACCTGCATCATGAACGGTCCGTTACCGACCGGGCGTTCGGTGTTGAACTCGACCGCGTCGGAGAGGCTGTCGTAGTCCTCGAGCAGGTGCTTGGGCAGCGGCTGCAGGCCCCCCAGCGAGAGCCGGTCGGGGAACATGCCGTCGACCTCGCTCAGGTGGAACGTCACGGTGCGTTCATCGTCGGCGACCACGCGGTCGATGTGCCCGACGTCGGCCAGTCCCGGCGAGTTCTCTTCGGGATCGAGGATCCGTTCGAAGGTGAACACGACGTCGTCGGCCGTGACCGGCGTGCCGTCGTGCCAGGTGGCGTCCGGATGCAGGTGGAAGGTCCAGGCGTCGACCGCTTCGTTCGGTTCCCACTCGGTCGCCAGGTACGGGTCGAGGTCGAACGTCTCGGGGTCCTGTGCCACGAGCGGCGCGAACAGGGCGTTGTAGACGATCGAGGAGGACAGCTCGCCGAGCAGGACGGGGTTGAACGTCTCGGGCTGGGCGGGCAGGGCGACGGTCAGGGTGCCGCCCTCCTGCTGCGCGAGGGCGGCCCCGCCGAGCGGGACGGCCAGCGCGCACGCGGCTGCGAGCGCGACCAGGCGCGATCGGATTCCAGATACGACCATGAGTTCCTCCGGATGCGAAGTACGAGATGCGGGACCGTGGCCGACGGGTACGGCGGAGCATGGGCGCGGACGCCACGGCCGACGGACGGAAGGCGGACCGACGCCCTCGCCACTTGTACGAGGACGTTGGTACAAATCTACGGCGTGGCGCTCCGGCGTGTCAACCGGCCTCGTCCGGCCGGAGGCTCAACCGAAGGCGAGCGAGGCGTCCCGGCGCTCCTCCTCCGGGTCCTCTTCGGCGGAGGTCAGGCCGATCACCTCCCGGAGCCGCTCGACCGACGCGTGCGTCAGGTCGAACGCTACCTCGAGCCGCCGCGGCACCTCGACCCCCTGTTCGACCACGAAGTCACGCGCCAGGAAGGTATAGAGCACCCGGTCCGCGGCCGGGAACGCCGTCGCCGCCGTGGCGGCGTCGCCGTCCAGGCAGACGGTCACCTCCGAAGCGGGGACCGAGGTGCGCTTCTCGATCAGGTTCAACGTGGGCGCCACGTACGGCTCCTGCGTCACCAGGCAGAGGCGCGAGCCGGCCGGGAGCGCCTCGAGCTCTTGGATCGAGAACGGTTGCACCTCGGTCGTGCACGAGAGGACCCGGCTCGGTGCGCCGAAGCGGGCGAGGCTCTCCTCCACCGCGCGTGCGTGCCCCGCGAACGTCGCCACGAAGTAGGCGGTCTGGAGCAGCGTCCCGACGTGCGGGGCGCGGTCCTCGAGCTCGCCGAAGGTGACCGGGTGCATCGCGATCTCCGTGCCGAAGCGCCGTTCGAGCGACGAGGCGTACTTGCGGCCCACGCGAATGCTGGGCGCCGCGAAGAGGATCGTGCGCGGGGCGTGGACGGCCGCGACGACGTCGTCGAACGCCTGCCCGACCTCCTCGGGGCCGAAGCCGAGCGCCGCACCCCGCAGCAGCGCCCGTTCGAGCGCCTCCGCCAGCTGACGCCGGCGGAGCGGTACGTCGGCGTCGGTCGGCAGCGAAGGCGAGACGAAGGTACCGCGCCCGGGCGCGGCCTCGATCAGGCCCTGCTCGTGCAGGTCGCGGTACGCCTGCGCCACGGTGCTCGGGTTCACCTGCAGCCGCTCCGCGGTCGCGCGCACCGTCGGCAGGCGCGTTCCCTCCGGCATCCGGCCCGACGTGATCAGGTACCGGAGTTGGTAGGCGATCTGCAGGTAGATGGGCATCGCCGCGTCCGGTCTCACCGTGATCGGTACGTCCATTCGTCGTCCCTTCGGCCCACGTCGGGCTACGTCGGCGCACCCGCGCATCGATCGGTACCGATCCACGGGGATCGCCGTATTGTATGGGACAAGCATGTCACAGATCGGTCCGGGCGGACCTTCCCTCCGCTGTCCACCACGACGGCGTCCCGGCGGTCGTTCGGCCGCCGGGACGTGCACGTGGATCGCGAGGACCGGATTCACTGCTCGTGTTCGGGCAGGGCCTCCAGTTCCTCTCGGGACATGTCGAGGTACACGCGCACGGCCTCGTTCTGCGGATCGGTCTGGATCTCGAGGTGCTGCATCTCCACGCGTACGGAACGCGAGAACAGACCGAGGAAGCCGCCGACGTCGAGCAGGACGCCGCGCACGTCCCCGTCCTGCGACACGACGAGGTCCGCGACGGCGCCGACGCTCTCCCAGTCGTCCGGAACACCGTCGACGGTGAGCGTCGCGACGGCCACGTCGGTGACGTACACCGTAGCGTCCAGCAGGTCGGTCGCTCGGACGTCGCTCACCGAAGCGCGGTCCAGGAAGCGGTTCTCGCTCCCGCTCTGGGCCACGGCGGTGCCGAGGCCGATCGATAGGGCGCCGAGGGCGATCAGAAGTGCCTTCATCATGCGCACTCCTTTGGCCGTCCGGTCGGGTCGCGAGCCGCCG
>SLSQ01000080.1 GCA_007130355.1 Trueperaceae bacterium | reverse complement strand
CGGGCGGCGGCGTCGCCTCGCTCGCGACGTTCGGCGACGCGCCGCCGCTGGCGCGCGCCGAGCGGGCCCTGAGCGATCCGGAAGCGCCGCCGAGCGAGGGGGTGCGCACGATCCCGTTGCGCGTCCGCGGCAGCCTGGCCGGCGTGCTGCTGCTGCGTCCGGAGCGGGAGGCGTGGGACGAGCACCGCGAGGCCCTGGTGCACGCCTTCGCGAACCAGGCGGCGGTGGCGCTCGAGAACGCGCAGCTGTACGAACGGGTCCAGGAGCAGGCGGCGACCGTCGAACGGCGGCACCTGGCGCGCGAGCTGCACGATTCGGTGAGCCAGGCCCTCTACGCGATCCTGCTCGGGACGCACGCGGCGCAGCGGCAGCTGCCCGGCTCGCCCGAGGCGGCGACCGACGCGCTCCGTTACGTCGAATCGCTCGCGCAGGCGGGCATCGCCGAGATGCGGGCGCTGATCTTCGAACTGCGGCCGGAGTCGCTCGAGGAAGAGGGTCTTCTCGGGGTGCTGCGCCGGCAGGCCGACGCCCTCGAGGCGCGCCACGGCCTGGCGTCCGAGACGGACCTGCCCGAGGAGGAGCCCGACCTTCCGTTCGCCGTCAAGAAAGCGCTGGTGCGGGTGGCGCAGGAGGCGACCCACAACGTCGTCAAGCACGCCCGGGCCGGGGCGGTGACGATCGCCGTCGCCCCCAGCGCCGGCGGCTGGCGCCTGACGGTGCGCGACGACGGCGTCGGCTTCGCGCCCGCCAGCGACGCGGCGTCGGCGGCGGAGCCGGGACACCTGGGGCTCACCTCGATGCGGGAACGGATCGAGGCGGTCGGCGGCCGGCTGGCGGTCGAGGCGCGCCCCGGCGCCGGCACCGTGGTGATCGCGGAGGTCCCCTCCGCACCGAACGGGTCCCCGACGTGACCTCGCGACAGCTCGCGTACCTTCTGATCGCGGCCGGCGTCATGGGCCTGGCCGCGCGCACGGGCGGGCTCCCGCCGGTTCCCGCGGCGGCGTGGCTGACGGTCACGCTGGTGGCGACCGGAGTCCTCTGGGCCCGCACCGGATCGTCGTCGCGTCGCCTCGTCGGCACCGCGCTGTTGGGGATCGCGGCGCTCAGCGGCGCAGGTCCGCTGGTCGGGGTGGTCCCGACGGGGGTGGCCTCGGCCGCCTTCCTGGGGCTGTGGTGGCGCGCCCCGTCGAGGTCGTGGCCGCTGCTGGCCGGCGGACTGACCGCGTCGATCACGATCACGGCGGTCGCAGGGACGGTCGCGACCGTGTGGAACCCGGCGCCGCTCTTCTTCCTCGGCTTCGCCGCCACCTTCGCGGCCCTCTACCTGCTGCCGCAGTCCCGCGGCGGCGGCCTGCGCTGGGCGGCGGTGCCGGCGGTGGTGTTCACGCTGCTGACGGTCGTGGTCAACGATCCGTCGCGGAGCCTGCCCGACTGGCTGCTGCCGGCGGCGCTGATCGTGGGCGGCCTGGCGATGCTGAGCGGGGTGCGCCGCCGCTGACCGGCGCGGGCCGGCTTCAGACCCGGTGGAAGGCGACCTCGTGCCCCTCGAACGCACCGTCGTGGTACGTGAAGCGGGCCGAGAAGACCCGGCCCGGCAGGTCCAGCCACGGCAGGAAGATCCGGTCGCCCGCGTGCACCTCGAGCTCGGCGATGCGGCCGGTCGGGATCCAGGCGAGCTCCCCTTCGTCGCCGGCGCGCGGTTCGCCGTCGGCGGTCGCGAGATAGATCCAGACGTACCAGTCGTTCGCGCCGTCGAACCGTGGGAAGACGATCATGCCGCGGTAGCGCAGCTCGCGGACCTCGAGCCCCGCCTCCTCGCGTACCTCGCGCACGGCGCACGCCTCCGGCGTCTCGCCCGGTTCCGCCTTGCCGCCCAGGCCGTTCCACTTCCCCTTCTGCTGCCCACGTGCCTTGCGCAGCATCAGGGTCGCGTCGCCCCGCCGGACGTAGACCAGCGTGCTGGGGATCATGCGGGCCACGGGGTCGTCGCCGCGCGCAGCGGGGCGGGCGGGGGCGCCGACCGGCCCGTCGTCCGCGCTCACCGCCCCTCCGGTCCGAGCAGCTCGTCCATCAGGTAGGCGAGGCGGGTGGTGGCGTTCTCCTGCGACCCGTACAGGTCGCGGACCCGGCGGCCGTCGGCGTCGTGCACGAACCAGTGGGGCGTGCCTTCGGCGCCCCACGCCTGCGCGACCGAACCGTCGGCGTCGATCGCGGTGGGCCAGTCCAGGCGCGCGAACGAGGTCAGGAAGCGGGTCGCCTCGGGCACGACGTGCGCCTGCGGCCGCGGTCGGTGCCCGTAGGCGGTGTGCAGCAGGACCGGCTGGAACCGCCCTTCGTGCTCGCGCAACAAGCGCTTCAGGAACGGTACGGCGCGGCCGACGCAGCCGGCGCACTCGAGGTGGAACGCCAGGATCACGCCGGGTCGGCCCCAGCTGCCGGGCGGGCCGAGCGGACCGTTCACGATCCAGGCGTCGTCCGCTGGCCAGGGGAGGTCGGCGGGGTCGTGCGCCGCCGCGGGCGGGTCGCCGGACGGGGCGTCGGTCGGTGAGCCGTCGGACATGCGGCCACGCTACGGGCGCGCGGCCGGTCGGCCGGTCGCGTACCTGCTTGACGGAGCGGCCGGACGCGATTAGTTTGACATCGAACGATTGGAGGTCCGCATGGGGACCCGCTACGCCGGAACCGAAGAGGAAGTCCGCGCCCTCGACGCCTACGTCAAGCTGGCCCGCGCGCACGCCGCCGTCGACGCCGCCATCAACCGCCACCTGAGCGAGGTCGGCCTCACCGTCAGCCAGTTCGGGGTGCTCGAGGCGCTCCTCCACCTCGGGCCCCTCCCCCAGGGCGTGCTCGCCCGCAAGATCCTGCGCTCCGCCGCCAACCTCACCACCGTCCTCGACAACCTCGCCCGCCGCGGCCTGGTCGAACGGAACCGCGACCCCTCCGACCGCCGGGTCGTGATCGTACGCCTCACCGACGCCGGCCGCGAACGGATCGGCCCCTACTTCCCGCGCCACGTCCGCCGTGTGGTGCACGCCTTCTCCGCCCTCTCCCCCGAGGACCGCGACCGGCTCGCCGAACTGCTCCGCGCGCTCGGCCGTGGCCAGTCCGAACCGGAACCGGAGCCCCTGCCGTGAGCGACCTGCCCGCCCTCCCGACCACCGCCGGCCTGCACCACGTCTCCGTCCTCGCCGCCGACCCGAGCCGGAACGCCCGCTTCTGGACCGGGACGATGGGGCAACGCCTGGTCAAGCGCACCGTCAACTACGACGCGCCGAGCATGCACCACCTCTACTACGGCGACGGCCGGGGCGCCCCCGGCACCGTCCTCACCTTCTTCCCCGTTCCGAACGCCGCCGCGGGCACGCTCGGCACCGGCGAGACCTCCACCGTCGCCTACGCCGTACCCGCGGCCGGACCGGACGGAGACCCCCTCGAGGCGTGGGCGGAGCGGCTCCGTTCCGCGGGGGCCGAACCGCTCCGCGACGACCGGTTCGGCCGTCCCCTGCTGTCGTTCCGCGATCCGGACGGCCTGCGCGTCGAGCTGATCGCCACCCCCGAACCGCCCGCTGCGGCCGGCTACGACGGCGAACCGGTCCCGGAGCGGCTGCGCCTGCGCGGCTTCGACGGCGTCACGCTGCGCGTCGCCGACGCCCGCGCCACCTCCGCGCTGCTGCGCGCCGCCGGCTACCGACCGGTCGACGAGCGGGCCGAGGGACGCGCGCACCGGGTCCTGTACCGCGCCGACGCCGCCGACGGCCCCGGCGCGCACGTCGAGGTCGTGGCCGAGGGTCGCCCCCTGCCCGGGCGCGACGGGCGCGGTACGGTGCACCACGTCGCCTTCCGCCTTCCGGACGACGCCGCGCAAGCGGCGATGCGCGAGGCGCTCCTGTCGCTCGGCCTGCAGGTCAGCCACGTTCGGGAGCGCACCTACTTCCGTTCGATCTACGTCCGCGAACCGGGGGGCGTGCTGTTCGAGTTCGCGACCGATCGGCCCGGCATGACCGCCGACGAACCGGTGGCGGAGCTCGGACGCATCCTGCGCCTGCCCGACTGGGCGGAACCGAAGCGCGCCGAGATCGAAGCCTCGCTGCCGCCCCTCGAGCTCGCGACCGCCACGTCCTCGGACGCCCGTCCCCGCGCCTGACCCCGACCGAAGGAGGCCCGCATGAACGACGACCCGCACGCCGTCGCCCCCACCTACCACCTGGGCGCCCCGCTCGACGAAGCGGACGCGGTCCTGATCCTGCTGCACGGCCGCGGCGCACCGGCGAGCACGCTCGCCTCGCTCGTGCAGGCGCTCTTCCGCGACCTGCCCGGCCGCCCCGCCGCGCTCCTGCCCGAAGCGGACCAGGCGGTCTGGTATCCGCGACGCTTCGTCGAACCGCGCGCCGTGAACCGGCCGTGGCTCGACTCCGCCCTCGCCAAGGTCGCCCGCACCGCCGACGACGTGGTCGCGGCCGGCGTGCCGGCCGAACGGATCGTGCTCGGCGGCTTCTCGCAGGGCGCCTGCCTCGCCCTCGACGCCGCCGCCGCCCGCGGCGGCCGGCTCGGCGGCGTCATCGCCTACGCGGGCGGCCTGATCGGCGAGACGGTCGACCGCTCCCACTACGCGGACGATCTCGCCGGCACGCCGTACTTCCTCGGCAGCAGCGACCCCGATCCGCACATCCCGACCGGCCGCGTCGAAGAGAGCGCCGAACTGCTGCGCGCGCTCGGCGCCGAGGTCGACGTACGCCTCTACCCGAACCTCGGGCACACCGTCAACGAAGACCAGATCGAAGCCGGCCGCGAGATCCTCTCCCGGGTGCTCCGTGCCGCCGGGACGTGACCGACCCGGCGTCGCCCCCGGCCCGCACGCCGACGCGACGCTCCACGAGGTCGACCACCTGCTGATCGGCGGCGGCATGGCCGCTTCGGCCGCCGCCGCCACCCTCGCCGAACTCGCGCCCGACCGTACCGTCGCGATCGTCGGCGAGGAGGCGGACGGCCCGTACGAACGCCCCGCCCTGAGCAAGGACGCCTGGGATCCGGAGGCGACCGAGGCCGAACTCCTGCACGACGGGGAGCTGTGGCCGACCGCCACCGTGCGCACCGGCGTCCGGATCCAACGCCTCG
>SLSQ01000246.1 GCA_007130355.1 Trueperaceae bacterium | reverse complement strand
GGGCGCGCGGCGGAGCGCAGGAGGCGGCGGCGGAGCCGGGATCGACGGACGGTTCCCGTTCCTGACGCGCGGCACGTCGCGACGCCGGACCGGTCGCGGCGCCGTCCGCGGTAGGCTCGCGCCCGTGATGCGTCGACCGTCCACGTCCCGATCCGTTCCGGCCTCCCCTCGGTCCGCACGGTCGTCTGCGCCGGAGCGCCGCCTCCCCGCATGACCGACACCGTTCCCGACGGCACCCGGACCCACCTGCCGGGCTCCGCCGCCGCGCGCGCCGCGCTGCGGCGCTCGTTGCGTGAGCTGTACGCCGCCTGGGGCTACCAGGCGGTCGAGGTGCCGATGCTCGAGCGCTACGATCCCGCGCATCCGCGGGCCGAGCAGGCGTTCGCCTTCGCCGACCGGGACGGCGGCCTGCTGTCGCTCCGCAGCGACTTCACGCCGGCGCTCGCGCGCCTGGTCCGAGAGGCCTGGCCCCACGCCGCCGATCCCGACGTGCACCGGCCGGTCCGGCTGCAGGTGGCCGGGCCGGTCTGGCACGCGGCGATGCCGGAACTCGCCCGGACCCGCGAGTTCACGCAGGTCGGGGTCGAGCTGATCGGCGTGCGCCACCCGCGGGCGGACGCCGAACTGATCCACCTGGCGCGCGAGTCGGTCCGGCGGGTCGGACTGCGGCCGCGGGTCGAGATCGGCAGCCCCGGCTTCGTGCGGGCGCTGATGGACGAGGCCGAGGTGCCCGCCGCCGCCCGTCCCGGTCTGGCCGACGCGATCGACCGCAAGGACCTGGCCGACGTCGAGGGCCGCCTCGGCCGGGCGGGCGCCCGCGGGTCGGCGGCCGACGCGCTCGTGGCCGTGCCCGACCTGTACGGGTCGATCGACCGGCTCGACCGGGCGGAGCGGGTCGCCGCCGGCGACGCCTCCCGCGCCGCCCTCGCCTACCTGCGCGGCGTGCTCGAGGAGTTCGAGGACGCCTCCGAGCTGATCCTCGACCTCGGCATGGCGCGCCGACTCGCCTACTACACCGGCGTCACCTTCCGCGCCTACACGGTCGACTTCGGCCAACCGCTGCTCGGCGGGGGTCGGTACGACGGGGCCTGGCTCCCGTACGCCGCCGGCTTCGCCCTCGGCCTGGAGCGGCTCGCGGCGGCCCTTCCCGACGCGGACGCCGAACCGTGGCCGGCGCGCGTCGCCTCCCTCGACGATCACGCTTCGCGCCTGCTGCGGGCGGCGGGGATCGCGGTGGTCCGGCCGGTCGCGGCCGAACCGGACGCCGCGCGCGCCGAAGCTCGGAGCGCCGGCGCCGCCTGGCTGGTGGACCGGAGCGGGGCGCTCGAAGCGCTGCGGTCGCAGCCGGACGACGCCGAGCGGGCCCGCCTGCGCGGCCTCCTCGAGGGCGACGATGCCTGAGGGCGCGGGAACTCGCGGCGGCGCGGCCCGACCGTTGGTGGTCGCGCTTCCGAAGGGACGCGTCCTGGACGCCGCGCTCGCCGCGCTGCGGGCGGCGGGCCTGCCGCTCGACGTCGACGGCGGGGCGCGCGTCCTGAGGCACGACGGCGCGTCCGGCTCGGTGCTGCTGATGCGCAACGCCGACGTACCGGTCTACGTGGACCTGGGCGTCGCCGACGTCGGCGTGGTCGGCAAGGACGTGCTGATGGAGTCCGGGAGCCGCATCTACGAGCCGGTCGACCTCCGCTTCGCCCGCTGCCGCCTCTCGCTGATCCGGCCGTCCGGGGCGACCGGCCCGGTACGCCGGATCGCGAGCAAGTACCCGCGCGTCGCCGCCGCCTGGGCCGCCGGGCGCGGACGGCACGTCGAGGTGATCCCGCTCAAGGGCAACGTCGAGCTCGCCTGCCTGACCGGCCTGGCCGACGCGGTGGTCGACGTGGTCGAGACCGGTGCGACCCTCGCGGCGAACGACCTGGCGGAGATCGAGACGATCGCCGAGTCGAGCGCCCGTTTCGTCGTGAACCGGGCGGCCCTCAAGCTGCGGGCCGCGGAGCTGGCGCCGTTGATCGACCGGCTGCGCGAGGGGGCGGACGCCCTCGGGTAGGGTGACGGCATGGCCGAATCCGTACCCGATTGGCTCGATGCGGCTCGCGAGGAACTGAAGCGGCAGGGCCTCGCCGGCTGGCTGATCCACGACTTCCGCGGCAGCAACCCGTTCGCCGATCGGTTCCTCGGGACCGCGGCGATGCATCTCAGCCGGCCGATCTTCGTGCTCGTGCCGGCCGCAGGCGCACCGGTCGCGCTCGTGAGCGTGCTCGAGGCGGGGTCGTTGCGCATGCCCGGCTTCGAGGTGCGCGCCTACGCCGGCCGTCGTTCCGCCGACGAGGCGCTGACGCGCCTGCTGCCCGACGGCCCGCTCGCGATGGAGTACGCACCGAACGCCGACCTGCCGTACGTGTCGGTCGTCGACGCCGGCACGGTCGAACGGCTCCGCGGGCTGGGCGCCGAGATCGTCTCGTCCGCCGAGCTGCTGCAGGCGTTCGCCGCCTGGGACGAGGAGCGGATCTTCCAGCACCGGCAGGCGGCCCGCAGCGTCATGGAGGTCCTCGACGAAGCCTGGAACCTGATCCGGGAGGAGACCGCCGCCGGGCGCGACGTCCGCGAGACCGACGTGCAGGACCGGATCGCCGAAGGGTTCGAGCAGCGCGGCCTGACCTACGACCACCGCGCGATCGTCGGCTTCGGGCCGCACGGCGGCGATCCGCACTACGCGCCACGCCGGGGCGAGGATCGGGTCCTCCAGCCGAACGACCCGATCCTGATCGACCTGTTCGCGCGGCTGCCGCAAGAGGGAGCCCCGTACGCCGACGTGACCTGGATGGGCGTCTACGGTACGCCGGATCCCGACTTCGTCCGCGCCTTCGAACGGGTCGCCGCCGCCCGTCAGAGCGCGGTCGACTTCCTGCGCGAGGCCGCCGCCGCGGGCCGGCCCGTCGAGGGGCGGGAGGTCGACCGCGTCGTGCGCGACCTGCTCGCCGAGGCCGGCTACGAGGAGGCGTTCGTGCACCGCACCGGCCACAGCCTCGGATCGCGCCACACGCACGGCGAAGCGGTGCACTTCGACGACTTCGAGACCCGCGACGTCCGTCGGCTCCGGCCCGGCATCGGCATGACGGTCGAGCCGGGCGTCTACCTGCCCGAGTTCGGGGTGCGAAGCGAACTGAACCTGGTGGTGCACGCGGACGGTCCGGAGGTCACCACCGGCGAGCAGTCCGAGCTCGTCCGCATCCCCCTCGGTCCGCACCACGCGCACGGCTGAGGCGCGGAAGGTGGCGCCCGCGCTCTGGGTGGTCGGCGACTACGCTTGGGACGTGCTGATCCGTACGAACGCCGAGCTCCAGCCGGGCGGGGACACCTTCGGCGAGGTGGCGATGGCCCCCGGCGGCTCGGCGGCCAACGCCGCCGTCTGGGCGCGGCGCTGCGGGGCGCCGACCACCTTCGTCGGCAAGGTCGGCCGGGACCGGCTCGGCGCCCTCGCCGAGGAGGAGCTGCTCGAGGAGCGGGTCCGCCCCTGGCTGGTGCGCAGCGACACCCACGGCACCGGATCGGTCGCGGTCTGGATCGACCACACCGGCCAGCGCTCGATGGTGTCGGGCAAGGGGGCCGACCACCACCTGCTCCCGAGCGAGCTGCCACGCGCCGAGCTGGCGACCGCCGACCACCTGCACCTCTCCGCCTGGTCGTTCTTCGGGAACCCGCCGCGCGCCGCCGCGCGCGAGGCCGCCCGCGTCGCGCGGGAGGGGGGCGCGACGCTGTCGCTCGACCCGGCCAGCTTCCAGCTGATCGAGCAGGTCGGCGTGGACCGGTTCGTCCGCTTCACGAGCGACCTGGGGCTCGATCTGCTCTTCCCGAACGTCGACGAGGGACGGGTCCTCTCCGGCGAGCGGGAGCCGGAGCGGGTGGTCGCGGCGCTCGCGGAGCGGTACCCGGGGACCCGCGTGGTGCTCAAGCTGGACGCGCAGGGTGCCTACGTGCGGAACGATCACGGCACCGGGGTGCACCTGGCGCCACGTCCGTCGCAGCTGCTCGACGCGACCGGAGCCGGCGACGCCTTCGCCGGCGCCTTTCTGGCCGGTTGGACGCGCGACGGGGACGTGCTCTCCGCCGGCCGCTTCGCGAACGACGTGTCGTCGTGGGTGGTCGAGCAGCTCGGCGCCCGACCGAAACCGGACGCGCGTCTCCGCGCTCGGATGGCGCGGCACCTCGAGGGCGACGCGACGGAGCCGGCCGACGGGGCGGAGGAGACGGGGGACCGGGCGGGGGACGATGCCTGAACGCCGGTCCGATGCCGACGTCGTCGTGATCGGCGCCGGGCTGGCCGGACTCGTCGCGGCGCGCACGGCGCGGCGCGCCGGACTGCGGACGGTGGTGCTCGAGGCCTCCGACGGGGTCGGCGGTCGCACGCGGACCGACCGCACGCCCGACGGCACCCTGATCGACCGCGGCTTCCAGGTCCTGTTCCCGGCCTACCCCGCCTACCGCCGTCAGTTCGTGCCGCACGGTCCGGACCTGATCCGGATGCCGTCGGCGGCGGTGGCGATGGACGGGGCCGGCCCGACCGAGATCGTCGGCGATCCGCTGCGCGACGCCGAGGCGCGGCGGTCGTTGCTGCGCTCGCGGATCCTGACGCGCGGCGACCTGCCGCGCCTCGCCCGGCTCGTGGCGGAGGTCGTGGCGCGCCCGCCCGCCGCGTCGCTCCGCGGACCGGACGAGTCGACCGCCGATCTGCTCGAACGCCGCGGCTTCTCGCGGTCCGCCCGCGAGCGGTTCTTCGCGCCGTTCTTCGGCGGGATCTTCCTGGACCGCTCGTTGGCCGCCTCGGCGCGGGCGTTCCGGTACTACCTGCGGATGCTGACGGTCGGCGGCGCGGCGCGACCGGTCGGCGGCATCGTGCGGCTGGCGTGGCACCTGGCCGAGGGCACGGAGGTGCGGACCGGGACCGCCGTGCGCAGCGTCGCGCCGATCGCCGGCGACGGGCGCGTCGAAGGCGTCGCGGACGGGGCGGCGACGAGGGGCGCGGCGGGCGGCACGGGCGGGGCGGACGTCGTCGTGCCCGGCGTGGCCCGCCTGCGGGTCCGGACCGGCGACGGCCGCGAACTCCGGGCGGGCGGGGTCGTGGTC
>SLSQ01000216.1 GCA_007130355.1 Trueperaceae bacterium | reverse complement strand
TCGTCGAGGAGGGGCACCTGCGCTGGGATTCGCTCGGCGAGTTCCTGGCCCTCGTCCCCTCGCTCGAACAGTTCGCCGACCGGTACGACGAGCCCCGCGCCCGTACGCTGGCCGCCGCGCTGGACCGCGCCACCGCGCGCTACCTGAACGAGAACAAGGGCCCCTCGCGCAAGGTGCGCGAGATCGACAACCGCGGCAGCCACTTCTGGCTGGCCCGCTACTGGGCCGAGGAGCTCGCGACGCAGAGCGACGATCCCGACCTGGCCGCCCGCTTCCGGGACCTCGCCGAACGCCTCGCCGCCGACTCGGACGCGATCGAACGGGAGTTGATCGAGGCGCAGGGGGCGCCGGTCGAGCTGGGCGGCTACTACCGCCCCGATCCGGCCAAGGCCGAGGCGGCGATGCGGCCGAGCGCGACGCTCAACGCCGCGCTGGAGGCGTTCGAGCGCTGAGCGTTCCAGGGTCGCGTGTCCGAGGACCCGCCGTCCCGAGGCGGACGCGCCGGCGCACCGCGCGCCGGCGCGTCGTCGTCACGCCGGCAGCGGAAGTCCGCCGATCGTGAACCAGTAGTACACGATGTACGCGCCGGCCAGAAGCATCGCGCCGGCCGCGACCGGCCCCACGTAGCGCACCGCGCGCTTGGCGCGGTCCAGCACCGCGTGCCGGAACGCCGCCAACGCGAGGGTCAGCACGGTGATCACGAAGCCCATGCCGAGCCCGTAGAGCACCAGCTGCGCGCCCGACCGGCCCAGCGAGTCGAGCGTCAGGCCGGCGCCGACCACCGCCAGGAAGATCGGCAGGGTGCAACTGAGCGAGGCGAGCCCGTACGCCAGCCCGAAGGCGAAGGTCCCGCGCAGGCCGCCGCGCTCGAGCCCGCCCACGCCGTGCGCGAGGCGTTCGCCCAGGCGGGCGTAGGCCGAACCACCGAGCGCCAGGTGCGCGCCGAACACGATCAGGGCCGCACCGGTCGCGGCACCGAGCCACGGCATCGCGTCCGCCAGGCCGCGCGAGCCGGCGCCGATCGCGACGCCCGCCACGCCGAACAGCAGGACGAAGCCGGCGGTGACGGTCGCCCCCACGCCCAGTGCGCGGGCCAGGCGAGCGCCGAGCGTGCCGTCGCCCCCTTCGCTGCGCAGGTAGAGGCCCAGGTAGGCCGGCAGCATCGCGAACCCGCACGGGTTCACCGCCGAGACCATTCCCGCGCCGAACGCGAAGCCGAACGGCAGCCACGACGCGAAGCGACCGAGCGCGTTGCTCGACGCGGCCGACGCCGCTTCGACCCCTTCGTTCAACGCTCCCACCGCCGACTGCGTCAGGAACGCCGCCAGCAACGCCAGCGCGGTGACGGCGAGGCTCGCTCCCGCGACGGACACGAGGTGCCGCGTGCGTGCGCGACCGTTCATGCGCCGGCGGCTCCGGTCCCGGTCGCGTGCCGGGCGCTCACTCGGTCGTCGCGAGCAGCGCCTCTACCTGGCGGCGGAACGCCGCTTCCGGAAGGTAGCCGGCGTGCTTGTCGACCAGCGCTCCGGAGGCGTCGAACAGCAGCGTGGTCGGCATGCTGAAGATCTCGTACGCGCGCAGCAGCTCGCCGTCGTCGGCGAAGGCGGCCGGGTAGTCGATGCCGTACTCGCTCAGGAAGGCGCGCGCACCGGCCTGCGTGCCCAATCCGATGTACGTCCCGACGTCGACGCCGAGCATGGTGAACGCGCCTTCGAATTCGTCGTGCACGCGCTGGAAGCCGGGCATCTCCTCGCGGCACGGCGGGCAGTTCGACGCCCAGAAGTTGAGCACCACCGGCCGGCCCTGGTCGAGCACCGCATGGAACGTCGTCCTCTCGCTGCCCAGGACGTCCGTGCCCTGGTACGCGGTCATGGAGAAGTCCGGGAGCTCGTAGCCGCCGGCCGATCCGACGCTCCACACGGCGGCGGCGATCACGGCCGCCACGACGAGCACGCCGGCGGCGGCGACTCGGAATCCATTGCGTCGGGAACGGTCGCGTCTCTTCGTCACTTCGGTCCTCCGTCGAAGGTCGATCGGTCCCGAGCGTACGGAACCGGGGACGGTAGGGATGTCCCGTTCCGGTGGCGCCCGGCCCGCACCGGCGGCCGGACCGCGCGGCTCACGGCTCGTCGAAGACGAGGAACGGGGCCGGCACCCAGCCCTCGTGCACGGCGCCCTCGGCGTCCTCGCCGCGTACCAGGTAGAAGTCGAGGACCGGATTGTTCTGGTACAGGATCACGCGGACCGGCGCCTCGGTCGGGAGCGCGCCGACGACGGAACTCCGCAGATGGCTGTCGTAGAGGTGGACGACCGGTTCCACCAGCTCGCCCTCGTAGCGGCCGTCGAGCCACGCCGCGTCGTTCGGTCCCCACGCTTGCGGAATCCCGCAGGCGTCCGGGTCGGGGTTGTTCGGGAACGGAAGCTCGGGCACCGGACGGTCCGTGCTGGCGGCGGCGGCGCCGATCGCCAACGCGACCGCGAGGGTGGTCAGGACGCGCAGGACGTGCGCGCGGGGGAGCTGCCTCATGGGTTCGCCTCCATCGCCTGCGACGGTAGCGAAGCGGTCGGGCCGGCGTCGGTCCGCTGCTTGACGCGCGACGCCGGGCGCGCGACCGCCTCGCGTCCGCGGCGGCGCTCAGCCGAGCGACGCCAGCGACACCACGCGGCCCTCGCGCCGCGACCGTTCGGCCGCGAACGCCATCGTGTGGCTCTCGATCGACGCCTCGAGCGAGGAGGCGGCCGGGCCCGTCCGTTCGCCTCGCAGGCGCGCGACGAAGTCGTCGACCAGCGCGTCGTCGCCGCCGCCGTGCCCGTCCTCGCCGGACCCGACGCGCAGCGTGACGCGCTCGCCGCTCACGAACTCCCGGACCTCGATCTCGCCGAGCCCCAGGTGCCCGATCGCCTCGCCGCGGTCGCCCATCAGGTGGACGGTGCGGGTGTTCTCCTCGGTGAACGCGCTGACGGTCAGGTTCGCCGTGACGCCGCCCTCGAACTCGAGGATCGCGACCTGATGGTCCGCGACGTCGTTGTCGCAGCGGTAGACGCAGCGGCCGTACGGACCGGTCTCGAGCGCCCGGCGCACGCCGGTCGGGCTGGGGTCGTCGCTCACCACCGAGACCGGCCAGCCGCGCTCGCCCGCGAACCGCTCCTGGTAGATCCGCAGCGCCGAGTAGGGGCACGAACGCTCGACCGCGCAGCCGTCGGTGCAGCGGTCGGTGGCGCCCTCCGGTTCGTGTTCGCGTCGGAATCGGCGCCGGTCGCCGAACGACGCCACGCTCCGGCACGGCCGGCCGACCCACCAGCGCAGCAGGTCCAGGTCGTGGCACGCCTTCGCGAGGATCATCGGGGCGGCGTCGGCCTCGCGGCGCCAGTTCCCGCGCACGTACGAGTGCGCGAAGTGCCAGTGCCCGACGTTCTCGGTGTGCTGGATCCCGACCAGCGCTCCGATCCGGCCGCCGCGGATCACGTCCGCGAGCGCTTGGAAGAACGGCGCGTAGCGCAGCACGTGCGCGACGGTGACGGTTCCGGGTGCGTCGGCCGCGGCCGCGGCCAGGGCGCGCACCTCGTCCAGGGTGGGCGCGATCGGCTTCTCGAGCAGCAGGTGGTAGCCGCGCGCGAGCGCTTCGCGGGCGGGGCCGAGGTGCAGCGCGTCGGGCGTGGCGATCACCACCGCGTCGGCGAGCGCGGGCCGGGCGAGCAGCGACGCCCAGCCGTCGAAGCGCCCGCTTTCGGGAACCTCGTGCCGGTCGGCCAGTCGGTCGCGGCGCGCCGGGTCGGGGTCGGCGACCGCCACGATCCGGACCGCGTCGGGGCGGCGGCCGAGCGCTTCGGCGTACACGTCGGCACCGCGGTTCCCGGCGCCGATGATCGCGACGGTGGCGGGCTCGGATCCGGTACGTTCCATGGTCACCCTTTCACGGCGCCGGCGGTGATGCCCCGCACGAACACCCCTTGTACGGCGCTGAACAGCATCGCGATCGGGAGCGTCGCCAGCACCCCTGCGGCCATCATCAGGTTCCAGTACACGACGTTCTGGCCCGCGAACCGGGTAAGGGCGAGCGGGATGGGGAACAAGGCTTCGTCGTTCAGCAGCACGAGCGGGAACAGCAGCTGGTTCCAGGCGTGGATGAAGGCGTAGATGCCGGCCATGGCGATTCCGGGCGCGGCCAACGGCAGCACGATGTAGCGGAGGGTCGTCAGCCGCGAGCAACCGTCGATCATCGCCGCCTCCTCGAGATCCGGCGGGATGCCCTGCAGGTAGCCGTGGATGAGCCAGAGCGCGATCGGGACGGCCAGGGAGCTCTGGGCCAGGATCACGGTGCCGAGGTCGTCGAGCATCCCGAGGCTCTGTACGATCTGGTAGAGCGAGACGATCAGGATGACGGGCGAGAACATCTGCGTCGCCAGCGCGAGGAACAGGAGCGGCGCCCGCAACGCGAACCGGAAGCGGCTCAGGGCGTACGCGCCGAGGAAACCGAACACGACCGAGACCAGCGCCGTGCCGATCGCGAGCACGAAGCTGTTCAGGTAGGCCTGCCCGAACCGGTACCGGCCGGTGAACACGTCGACGTAGTTGTTCCAGGTGAACGGCTCGGGAATCCAGGTCGGCGGCCACGTCAGGATGTTCTCGAACGGCGTGAACGACGTCTTGAGCATCACGAAGACGGGAAACAGCAGGATCGCGAGGATCGTCAGCAGCGTTCCGTGCGTCAGGAGCTCCAGGCCGATTCGGCGGCGGGTTCGGGACGACATCACGACCTCCGTCCGAGCACGCGCCAGTAGGCGTACGAGACCGCCAACAGGATCAGGAAGATGATCGTCGCCATCGCCGCGGCCCGACCGAAGTCGAACGAGCCGAACGCCGTGTTGTAGGTCTGGATGACGAGCGTGGTGGTCGCTCCGGCCGGACCGCCGCGCGTGAGCGGGTAGATCACCTGGAACGAATTGAAGGTCCAGACGCTGCTGAGCAGGAGCACGACCGTCAGGACGGGCCTGAGTAGCGGCAGCGTGACGTGCAGCAGGAGCTGGACCGGCCCGGCACCGTCGACGATGCCCGCTTCGTACATTTCGTCGGGGATCGACTGCAGCCCGGCCATGAGGAGCATCGCCACGAACGGGATGCCGACCCACATGTCGACGACCGCCGTCGCGACGAACGCGGTGCCGGTCTGGCCGA
>SLSQ01000145.1 GCA_007130355.1 Trueperaceae bacterium | reverse complement strand
TCGTTCGTGGGCGGCAGCATGGGCGACGACGCGGTGATCGTGGAGGGCGCGTCGGACGTGCCCGGGGGTAGCGAGGCGCAGCGCGCCGCGCTGTTCTCGACCGTGCACGGCGCCGGCCGGGTGATGAGCCGGACCGAGGCGGCCGGTCGGCGCAAGGGCCGCCGGCGTACGCGCGGCAAGGTCGACCCGGCGGAGATGCGGTCGTGGGTCGAGGGGCGGGGCGTGGTGCTGCGGGGCGGCGGTCTGGACGAGGCGCCGCAGGCGTACCGCCGCCTGGACGAGGTGCTCGCCGCGCAGGGCGACACGATCCGCGTGGTGCGGAGGCTCCGGCCGCTCATCGTGGCGATGGCGGGCGACGAGGTGGTGGATCCGTACAAGGATTGAGCGACGTCGCTCCTTTGCGACGTCGCAAAGGAGCGCGGTCGCGGGGTGGTCCGAGGACGGGCGGTGCGAGAGCGGGCGGCTCGCGGGCGGGCGGCTCGAGGGCGAGTCGGTCGCTCAGAACCAGCCGCGCCGCTTGAACCAGAGGATCAGCCCGCTCCCGACCATGAGCATGACGGTCCATACCGCCGGGTAGCCCCAGCGCCAGGCGAGTTCCGGCATCCGCTCGAAGTTCATGCCGTAGATGCCCGCCACGAACGTCAGGGGGATGAACACGGTGGCGATGATGGTGAGGGTCTTCATCACGTCGTTCATGCGGGCGCTGAGGCTGGAGAGGTAGGTGTCGTGCATGCCGCCCAGCAGGTCGCGGAGCGACTCGACCAACTCCAGGATCTGCACGGTGTGGTCGTGCAGGTCGCGCCAGAAGAGGGCGGTGTCGGGCCGAAGCTGGTCCGCTTCGCTGCGTTGCAGCGTGCCGATCGCCTCCCGGAGCGGCCAGACCGCTTTGCGGAGACGCAGGATTTCGCGCTTGAGGCGGTGGATCTCGTGCACGTGTTCCGGCTTGGGGTCGGTGAGGATGGCATTGTCGAGCGTTTCGATGCGGTCGCCGATCCGTTCGAGCGCGACGAAGTAGTGGTCGACCACCGCGTCGATCAGGGCGTGCGCCAGGTAGTCCGGACCCATCGTGCGGATCCGGCCCTTGCCGCCGCGGATGCGGGCCCGGACCGTGTCGAACACGTCCCCTTCGCGCTCCTGGAACGAGATCACGTACGTCCGCCCGAGCACCAGGCTGACGTGCTCGATGCGGAGCGCCGCCGGGTCGTTCGGATCGTCGCCTGCGGTGATCATCTTGAGCACCAGGAACAGGTAGTCGGGGAACGTTTCGACCTTCAGGCGTTGGGTGGTGTTGACCAGGTCCTCGAGCGTGAGGGGGTGCAGGTCGAAGCCGCGCCCCAGGGTCTCGATGAGCTCGACGTCGTGTACGCCGCGCACGTCGAACCACGACACGCCCGGTTCGCGCGCCAGGTCGGAGCAGCGTTCGGGCGGGACGTCGCTCCGTTCGTGGACCCCGTCCGGGTGGTAGCGGATCAGGTCGATGGTGGCCCGGTCGAGCTTCCGTTCGCCGATGAACACCATCGACCCGGGGGAGAGCCCGGCCTTGCGGGCGGCGCCGACCGGGGCGAGGCGCGGCGTGGCGGGTTTCGGTCGGCCTTCGCGCGGGCGGTCCTCCGGGCGGTCGGGGGTGGTCACGGGGTCAGGGTACCGGTCGGAGTGGTGGCGGTACGCGTGCAGGTCGCCAAGGAGGGCGTCAGCGGAAGGGGTCGACGACTTCGAGATCACCGAACCTCTGGCCGTGCTGCAGGTCCTCGGTGTAGAGCACGCTGCAGCCTGCACGCTGCGCTGCCTCGATGATCAATCCGTCCCAGTGCGAGATACTGTTCCGGCTCGCGATCTCGATGGCATCGAGCGTCGAGGTCGCGTTCAGGGCGAGTACGGTGCGTCTGGAGACGAGCCGAACGGCCTCCTTCGCCGTGTCGACATCGAGCGGCTCGGGAATCTTTCGCGTCACCGTGGCGTAGAACTCGTTCAGCACCTGCGCGCTGAGGACGTGCCGTGGGCTCTCGTCTCCGACGAGACGCAACGCGACTTCTTGCTTCCGGGGGGACGTCTTGTCGAACGCGTACACCAAGACGTTCGTGTCTAGGAACGCGGCCATCGGGTTCGCTCTTCGTAAAGGTCGTCGCGCGTCCAGTCCCGATCTTCGTAGTGCGCGTCGACGGCGGTTCGGTTCGCGAGTTCGACCAGACGTCGTTGCGCCGACGCTTCGTCCGCGGTGGCCCAGTGCGTGAGGAACTCGCTTACGACCGCGTTGACCGAAGTCCCCTCTTCCAAGGCGCGGATTCGTGCCCGGCGAAGCGTCTCTTCATCGATTCTTATCGTCATGTTCTGCACGACCTTAGTGTGGCACGAATCTCGTGCAAGTGCGTCACCGTTCGGACACTCGCTCGACCCGCCCGCTCGTCGTGTACACGATCCGTCCCTCCCGGGCACCGGTGATCCTCAGGTAGTCGAGCACCTGCGCGCGGTACGCCGCTTCGGTCTCGGGCGTGGGGTCCACGTCGCTCTTCCAGTCGATCACCACGTCGGGACGCCCGTCCGCCGTGGGCGCCACGGCGTCGGCGACGCCGGCGACGTACGCCGCGTCGGGCGAGTCGCCGTCGCGGCCGTAGACGGGCAGTTCGGCCACCAGGGCGTCGCGGACGTCGTTCAGCTCCGGCGCGGTCCATGCGGCGCGGGCCACGGCCGCGAGCTCGCGGGGATCGGGCGCCACGTCGGTGGGTGCAGGCTCGGAACCGACGTCGGCCGAGGAGAGGAGCGCGTCGGTGGCGGCACGGGCGTACGCCGGGAGGTCGTCCGGGCCGACTTGGCCGGTGATCAGCGCCTCCATCAGGGCGTGCAGGATCAGGCCGCGCACGCGGCCCTTGCCAAGGGGTTCGTCGGGGTCGGTGTCGGCTGCGGGAGCTTCCGCGACGTCCGACGTGCCGTCGGGCGGTACGGGTTCGTCGGGCACGGCGCGGGACGCCTCGTCCACGGCGTCGTCGTCGAACGGTGGCTCGGCGGGCACGCGGGCGTCGTCGTCCGGGGCCGCGTCGTGCCGGCTGGGGGCGGTCCAGACGATGCGGGGCGTGGCGGCACGGATCCGTTCCGCTTCGGTGGCGAAGGTGCCGGGGTCCTGGGCGCGCGCCTCGAACCCGGGCGGGTCCAGCGTGGGCGTGTCGGGCGGGTCGAGGGTCGGAGCTTCGGTTTCGTGCAGGCGCGAGGCGGCGAGCCACGACTTTTCGGACACCGCCCAGTCGGGCCGGGGTACGACCAGCAGGTCGGCGGCGCGGGTGGCGGCGACGTAGAGGAGGCGGACGCGTTCGGCGTCGGTCTCGCGACCTTCGGTCGCTTCGAACTCTTCGTACCCGCTCGGGGTCGCGGCGCCGATCCGGTGCGCCAGGCGGCCGGTCGCCCGGTCCGTGAACGGGGGTTTGGGTCCGTCCGGATCGCCGAGCGTGTTGACCGGCACGACCACCCGCCACTGCAGACCTTTGGCGGAGTGGACCGTGATCAGGGTGACGGCGTCCTCTTCCGCGTCGGGGCGGCCTTCGAGCGCGCGTTCCTCCTCCTTCCACCGCTCGTACTGGTCGCGGGCGAACGCGCCGAGCCCGCGGACGGCCCAGGGGCGGGCGGCGTTCAGGAACCGTTCGACGTTGGCGAGCGCGCGGGCGGCGTCGCCACCGTGCCGTTCGCGGACGCGGGCGCGGACCTCGAGCCGGTCGACGGCGGCCGCGAGGGTGGCGTACGGAGTGCGGCCGAGCGCGTCGCGCTGCAATGGACCGAGGCGTTCGAGCACGCGCCGAACGCCGGCGTGGGGGACGAGTTCCGGGTCGGTCCGCAGGGTCAGGCGCGGGAGCCGGTCGGGTTCGCGGTCCGGGTCCGCGTCGCGCAGCGCCTGCACGACGTCCAGCAGCTCCTCGTCGGTCGCGCCGACGAGCGGCCCGCGCAGCAGCGCGCCGAACGCGAGCCGGTCGTTCGGGTCGGCCAAGGCGCGGGCGAGGGCGACCAGGTCGTGTACCTCCTGCCGGCCGTACAGGCCTTTGCCGGCCTGGCTGGCGACGGCGACGCCGTGCGCCTCGAGCTCGCGTTCGTACCGCCACAAATCGGTCCCGACCGGCGCGAGGAGGGCGATCTGCTTGGCCGGCACCTTCCCGCCGGCGGACGGCACGTCGCCCAGGATCAGGCGGGCGCAGAGACGGGCCACGGAGCGCGCTTCGGTGTCCCGAACGGCGTCGGCCCTCGGGTTCTTGCCGGGCTCGGCGCCGTCGGGGACGGGCAGGCGTAGGCGTGCGACCGACGGACGATCGCCGTCCGGACTCCGGAACGGTTCGAGGCGTTCGTAGCCCGGTTGGTCGTCCGCCGAGAGCGGTGCTGCCAACGCGTCGCCCACCGCCGCGAGAATGCCGGGCCGTGAACGGAAGTTGGTGACGACGGAGAGGCGCGGCAGACCGGCCTCGTCGTGCAGGTCGCGGAGTTCGGTGTAGGTGCGGACGTCCGCGCGGCGAAAGCGGTAGATCGACTGTTTCGGATCGCCGACCACGAACCGCGCCGCGCCGCGCGCCGGCCAACGCTTCCAGGCGTCGGGGGCGTTCGGGTCGGCGCTGGTGGGATCGGCGCCCGAGGGATCGCCGGTGAGGCGCCAGACGATCTCGGCCTGGAGCGGGTCGGTGTCCTGGAACTCGTCGACCAGCAGGTGCCGGTAGCGGTCGGCGGCGGCGTCGCGCACGTCGGGGCGCGTGCGCAGCAGGTGGACGGCGTGCGCGAGCAGGTCGTCGAAGTCCAGGCGGGCCGAGGCGCGCTTGGCGGCCGCGTAGCGGCTGCGGAGGTCGTCGATCGCGTGGAGGAGTCCGGCTTGGAGCAGGTCGGCGGCGGCGCGGTCGAGTTCGGCGAACGCCTCGCACGCCTCCTCCCACGCCTGCTTGCAGTCCTGGTACGCCGCGGTGCCGACGCTCTTCGCCAGGCCCCGTGCGGCGGCGGCCGCGTCGAGGTCCTTCTTGACGACGCCCCGCTTGTAGAGGTTCCGGCCCGAGAACGCCGGCCCGTCCCGGTCGAACGCGACGCGGGCGGCCAGCCGGGTCGGTCGCTCTGCGACCGCGCGCAGTCCGGCGCCGAGGTCGCGCAGCGCGTCGTGCCGGTCGCGCGTTCCGCCTTCGGGCGGACCGCCGAACTCCGCGATCCGGTCCAGGTAGGCGTCGGCCGCGGCGAAGAAGGCGCGTGCGGCGCGCACGACC
>SLSQ01000147.1 GCA_007130355.1 Trueperaceae bacterium | reverse complement strand
GGACGGCCGGACGCTGATGCGCCGCGCCGTCCGCGACGGGGCGGCGCGGCTGCGGGCGGAGGGCGGCGGCACGCTGCTGCTCGCGCCCCTCGCCGCCTCGTTCGACCGCTACCGCGACCATCGCGACCGGGGCGACGCCTTCCGCGCCGCGGTCGGCGAACTGCTCCAGGAGGAACCGTGGACCGCCTGCTCCTGATCGCCCAGGTCTGGCTCGGCGTGCTCGGCGTGGTGGGCGTCACCGCCGCCGCGCCCGAGCTCGGCGTCGAGCACGGCGTGCGGGCGATGGGGGCGCTCGTGCTCACCGGCTTGGTGGCGTGGGTGCCGGTCCGTTCGGTGGTGCGGGCCAGCCCGTGGATCTACCTCGGCGTCGTCGTGCTCCTGATCCTCACGCTGTTCATCGGCACCAGTCCTGCCGGCAGCGAGGCGAAGCGCTGGATCGCGATCGGCGGGTTCACGTTGCAGCCGTCGGAGCTGATGAAGGTGGCGGTGATCGCCTACCTGGCCGCCTTCTTCCACAACCACCTGGGCGACTGGCAGATCTGGCGCCCCATGGTCGTCGTGGGCGTCGCGGCCGGCCTGATCGTGGCCGAACCGGACGTCAGCACCGCCGCCTTCCTGTTCGCCCTCGCCTTCGCCGTGATGCTCGCCGCCGGCACCACCCTGACCCGGCTGTTCTCGATCTCGACGGCGGCGGCGCTGATCGCGCTGGTGGTCGGCGGTCCGTACCTGAGCCAGTTCGGCTACCTCTCCGACCGGATCACCGGCTTCCAGGACCTGTGGGGCGAACAGCAGGCGACGCGCACGACCAGCTATCAGGCGTACCGTGCCCGCCAGGAACTGCTCTCGGCCGGCGTGGTCGGGATCGGTGCCGGCCGACCGGTGCAGGTGCCCGAGGCGGAAACGGACCTCGTCGCCGTCTCGATCGGGCGGACTCTCGGCCTCGCCGGCATCGCCACCCTGGTCGGGCTCTACTTGGTGATCGCCTCCCGCGGGCTGCGGATCGCGGCCGCGCAGGCCGGTCCGGGCAGCCTGCTGGCGGCCGGCGCGACCGCCTACCTGTGCGGACAGGCGGCGGTGAACCTGCTGGTCGCCTCCGGCCTGTTCCCGATCACCGGGATCCCCCTGCCGTTCGTCAGCTACGGCTTCAACAGCCAACTCTCGGTCGCCGTCGCGTTCGGGTTCCTGCACGCCGCGCAGCGCGAGGCGCGCGCCCGAGCGCCGGAAGGAGAACCCGCACCATGAAGATCCTGCTCGCCGCCGGCGGTACCGGCGGCCACGTCTTTCCCGCCCTCGCCCTCGCCGCCGAAGCGACGCGCCACGGGCACGAATCGGTCCTGCTCGGAGCGCGCGGCGGGATGGAGGAGCGCCTCGCCGCCGAGGCGGCCGTGCCGTTCGTCGGGGTGGCGGCCGGCAAGTGGGACCGCGGTCGTCCCGATCCGCGGCAGGCGTGGCGCGCCGCGAGCGGCCTGGGCGGCGCCGTGGCCGCGGTGCGGCGCGAGCGTCCGGACGTGGTCGTGGGGTTCGGCGGGTTCGCCTCCTTCCCCGGCTGCGTCGGGGCCGCGATGACCGGCACGCCGCTCGTGCTGCACGAAGGGAACGCCGTTCCCGGCCGCGTGACGCGCTGGTTCGCGGGCCGGGCGGCGTGGACGGCGCTCGTCTGGCCGGAGGCGGCCGCGCGGCTGCCGCGCGCGAAGCGCTGCGACGTGGTCGGCTACCCCGTCCGCGAGCGGCGCGTGCCGCGCGCCGAGGCGCGGGCCCGGCTGGGCCTGCCCACCGTCGGCCCGGTGACGCTGGTGATGGGCGGTTCGCAGGGATCGGTGGCCCTGAACGAAGCGGCGCCCGGCGCCTACCGGCGGCTCGCACCGGAGCGGCGCGGCACCGTCCTGCACGCCACCGGACCGGACTGGGAAGGCTCGGTCCGCACGGCGGTCGAGGGCCTGCAGGGCTACCGCGTCGTGGGCTTCGTCGACGCCGCCCTCGCCTGGTCGGCGGCCGACCTGGCGATCACCCGGGCCGGCGTCGGCACCCTCTCCGAGGCCGCCTACCACGGCGTACCCCTGGCGATGCTGCCCCTTCCCTCCGCCGCCGACGACCACCAACGCCACAACGCGCGCGCCGTGCAGGCGGCGGGCGGCGGTACGCTCGTCGAGCAGGACGACGCGGAGGGCCTGCTCCGGGCCTGGCGGTCGCTGCTCGACGACGCCACCCGCCGGGTCGCGTCGGAACGGATCGCGACGCGCTCCCCGGCCGGCGCGGCGGCGCGCCTGCTCGCCGGGGCGGTGCGGGTGGCGGACGGCGAACGGCCGGAACCGTCGTCGCTCGGCGCCGTCGCCGACGGGGGCGTGCGGTGACCGCCCCGAAGTCGCACCTGCACTTCATGGGGATCGGCGGCGTCAGCATGAGCGGCCTGGCGCGGCACCACCACGCCGCCGGGCACCGCGTGTCCGGTTGCGACGGCGCCGACTCGGAGACGGTCCGGGCGTTGCGTGCCGAGGGGATCGACGTGCGCCTGGGTCACGACGGGGCGCACCTCGCCGGGGTCGACGCTCTGGTCACGAGCGCCGCGATCGCGACCGACGCCCCCGAGCGGCTCGAGGCGGAGCGCCTGGGCCTGCCGATACGGCGGCGCATCGACCTGCTGGCCGACCTGTTCCGCGCCTACCGCGCGATCGGCGTGACCGGCACGCACGGCAAGAGCACCACCAGCGGCATGGTCGCCACGATCCTGCTCGAGCACGGGGACGATCCCGCCGTCCAGCTGGGCGCCACCCTGCCGGCGCTGCACGGCGTGATGCGGTACGGCCGCGGCGCGCACCTGGTGGCCGAGGTCGACGAGTCCGATCCCGGCTTCGCGCAGCTCGAGGCGGACGTCGCGGTGGTCACGAACCTCGAGGACGACCACATCGCCGGCGAGCACGACGAGCGCCGCACCTACCACGCCAGCCTGCGCGACCTGGAGACCGCCACCCGCCGCTACGCGGCTCAGGCGCGCACCCTCGTGGCGTGCGCCGACTGGACCGGCCTGGACGACCTCTTCGCCGACCACCCGGACCGGGTGCGGTACGGCGAGGCGGCGCACGCCGACTACCGGATCGAGGAGCTTCGCCTGCACCCCGACCGGTCGCGCTTCACCGTCCGGGGGCCGGACGGTTCGGCCGAGGTGCGGCTCGAGGTGCCCGGGCGGCACAACGCCCTGAACGCCACCGCGGCGCTGGCCGCGGCCGACCGTGCCGGCGTACCGCTCGCCGACGGCGCCGAGGCGCTCGCCACCTTCGCGGGCGTCGGACGCCGCTGGCAACGGTGGGGCGAGGTCGGCGGCGCCCTCGTGATCGACGATTACGCGCACCACCCGACCGAGGTCGCCGCCACCCTCGAGGCGGCGCGCGCCACCGGCCGCCGCGTGCGTGCCGTGCTGCAGCCGCACCGCTGGATCCGGACCGCGCGGCACTGGCCGGCGCTGGCCGACGCCGCGGCCGCCGCCGACGAGGTGCTGGTCCTCGACGTCTTCGGAGCCGGCGAAGCCCGGGTGCCGGGGGTCTCCTCCGAACGGATCGTGCAGCGCCTCCGCGACGGCGGGCACGCCGCCTCGCACCACGACCACGAGTCGGCCGGGCGCTACCTCGCGGCCAGCCTCCTGGACGGCGACCTGGTGATCACGCTCGGCGCCGGCGACGTCTGGCGGGTCGCCCAGACGCTCGTCGCCTCGGGCGGCGACCGGTCGCCCGCGAGCGACGCGCCGTGACCCCCCGCAGCCCGAACGCCGAGGTGCGGATCCGGCCGCTGGCGCAGCTGACCACGCTGCGGGTCGGCGGTCCGGCCGAGGTGTGGACGGTGGACGACGACGAGGCGGCGCGCGAGGCGACCGAGGCTCCGTTCCGCCCGATCGGGGCCGGCTCGAACCTGCTCGTCTCCGACGACGGCGTGCCGGAGCGGGTGGTGGCCCTCGGCCGCCCCTACAACGACGTGCGCCGCTTCGGCGCCGAGACGGACGTCTGGCTCGGTTGCGCGACCCCGTTGCCCGGTTTGGTCCGGCGGGCGCGGCAGGCCGGGCTCTCCGGGCTCGAGGGCCTGCTCGGCGTGCCGGCGGCGCTGGGGGGAGCGATCGCCATGAACGCCGGGACCCGCTTCGGCGAGATCGGGGAGGTGCTCGAGGAGGTCGAGTGGCTGCGCGACGGCCGCGTCGAACGGGTTCCCGCCTCCGAGCTCGGGCTCGGCTACCGGCGCTCCGAGTTGCCCGACGACGCCCTGCTGCTGCGTGCCCGCCTGCGCCTCGCCCGGTCCACGCCGGAGCGGGTCGCCGTGGCGCTGGCCGCGGTCGACGCCGCTCGTTCCGGCCAACCGAAGGCGAAGTCGGCCGGGTGCGCCTTCCGCAACCCGCCCGGCGACGCGGCCGGTCGTCTGATCGACCTCGCCGGACTCAAGGGGCTCCGCGTCGGCGACGCGATGATCGCGCACGAGCACGGCAACTTCGTGATCAACCTCGGAGACGCGACGGCCGGCGACGTGCTCGAGCTGATCGACCGGGTCCGCGCCGCCGTGGACGCCCCGCTCGAACTCGAGTGGCGCAGGTGGGGGTTCTGAGGTGCGCCTGGCGCTCGCCACGGCCCTGCTGCTCGCGCTGGCCGCGGCGGCCGTCACTCGCTTCGTGCCGGTGGTGGACCGGATCGAGGTGCACGGCGCCGTCCATCACGCCTCCGCCGACGTCGCCCGGATCGCACGGGTGGCGCACGGCGACCCCCTGCTCTGGATCACCCGTTGGCGGGTCGCCGGCCTCGACGAGGACCCGTGGATCCGCCGCGCCCGCGTGACCCGCCACTGGCCCGACACGGTGGTCGTCGCCGTGTGGGAACGCGAGCCCGCCTACCGGGAGTCGTTGGCGAACGACGCCACCGTCCGCGCCTGGGACGGCACCGTGCTGCCGAACGTGGGACCCGACGCTCGGGCCGCGCTGCCCATCGTCCGGGGCTGGGGAAGGGACCGGAGCGCCGAGGCGCGAGAGCTTCTGAAGGTGCTGCAGGAGCGGTCGCCGTTGGTGATAGAGTACTCGCCGGAAGGCTTCGAGATCGCCCTTCCGGACGGCACCGTCTTCACGCCCGACCTGGACGCGCTGCAGCGTCAGTGGGCCGCGGTCGAACGCCACCGAGGGGGACGCCTCGCCGTCTACCCGTGGGGAGTGAGCAGGACGCATGAGTGACGAACGCATCATCGTCGGTCTCGACATCGGGACGACCAAGATCTGCACCGTGATCGGCGAGATCGCGAGCGACGGCGTC
>SLSQ01000143.1 GCA_007130355.1 Trueperaceae bacterium | reverse complement strand
GCCCCCGTCACGGACCGCGTCGACGAGCGCCAGCGCTTCGTAGAGGGCGGAATCCTCCTTGGCGGCCTCCGGCACCGTTCGGTACAGAGGCGCGAGCGCATAACCACGCGCCGTCCCGCTGGCCGACGGCCAAACGGGAACTTCGGTCGCTTGGAAGTGGTCACGCAGAGGCGGAGCTCCGACCCCCGTCGGCATGCCGCGAACGACGGGCCCTCGTTTCGTGAAGAAGGCGTAGCGAGCGCCGTGCTCGATGAACTCCAAGAGTGCGCGCCGATTCGCTTCGCGGCCCAACAATAGGCCCGCCCCCTGGGCACGCTTGACGGCCGCGTGCGCCTCCGACACGCTCAATCCGAGCTTCGACGCCAGGGCTTCGTACGTCCAGGCGTCTCGGCCGATGAGCGCTACACCGATGGCGACGAGGAGATCCTGAGGCTTCAACACGACGCCAATGTATCATTCGCGATTCGCGAACTGCGAATTCGGCGGTCACGGACGGAGCGATCGTCGCCACGACCCGCGAACCAGGCTCGAGCTTCGACAACGAGTCCTGTCACCACCGATAGTGCCGAATGCTCTCCCCCCGCTCCGCGATCTCGCTCATCGCCCGGATCCCCATCTCGATGTGCACGTCGGTGTGGTCGCGGAACACGGCGCGCGCCGAGGCGCGCGTCTTGATGCCGTCGCGCCGCAGCGGCAGGTCGGAGACCAGCAGCAACGCCCCGATCGGCACCTTCGAGGCGAAGCCGACCGAGAACAACGTCGCCGTCTCCATGTCGATCGCCAACGCTCGCTCGTCGTACAGCCTCCGCTTGAACGCCTCGTCGAACTCCCAGAACCGGTAGTCGGTGGTGTGCACCACGCCGGTGCGGTAGTCCAGGTCGTGCTCGACCACGATCTGCGAGACGAACTTCTGGATCTTGAAGGTCGGCAGGGCCGGTACCTGCGGCGGCATGAAGTGACGCGAGGCGCCGTCGTCGCGGATCGCGGCGGTCGGCAGCACGAAGTCGCCCACCACCAACGAGCGGTGCAGGCCCCCGCAGATGCCGAGGAAGAGGGTCGCCTTCGGGTCGGCGGTGGCGAGCACCTCGATGATCAGCGCGGCGACCGGACTGCCGATGCTGAAGTCGATGATCGAGACGCCGAGCCGCTCGCTGTGGGCAGCGGACATCGCCGAGCCGCGCGTCACCTCGGCGTCGCCGGCCAGCGCTTGGAACCGCTCGAGATAGTAGGCGAAGTTCGTGAGCACGATCTGCTTCTGGAACGCTTCCGGCTCGGTGCCGGTGTAGCGGGTCAGGAACTCCCGCCCGATCCGCCACTTCTCCTCGTTGTTGTAGATCAGGTTGCGGTTCACCGGCGGGGTCCAGCGGTCGCCGGTCGCAGCGGCCGCCGGCCCGTCGCCCGGTCCGCCCGCGAGGTCGTGCGGAGCGGCCGGACGCTCCCCGGGGGCCGGGGCCGGTTCGGGGCGGTCGGCCTCGTGACCGTGCGCGTCGGAACTGTCCACGTCGGGGCGGGTCGAGTTCTCCTCGTCGGATGGGCCGTACGGGGGCGCGTCTCGGTCGCGGTCCATGGCCCATGCTAGCGCGGGCTTCGTGGCGCGCAGCGCGACGGGTGCGTCAACCCGCCTTCGCCCGGAACAGCCCCACCGCCGGCCGGTAGCGCCAGGCCATGGTGACGCCGCGGGCGACCATCAGCCCGACCAGCGCCCACCAGACCCCGTGCAGCCCCCACCCGAGCGGCAGGACCAGGGCGAGCAGCACGGCGGCCACCACGGCCGAGGCGACCATCGCGACCGCCAAATAGCCGAAGTCCTCGACCCCCATGTAGATCCCGTCCCACACGAACACCAGCGCGTTGAGCGGCTGCATCGCGGCGACGAACGGAAGGACCCCCGCGACGGCGAGGATCACCACCGGGTCGTCGGTGAAGAGACGGGGCAGCCACGGGCCGGCCGCCCAGAAGGCGAGGCCCAGGACCACCCCGGCCGCGCCCCCGAGCGTCAACAGCCGGTCGGAGACGGCGCGCGCCAGCTCCGGGCGCCCCTCGCCCACGTGCCGGGCGACCAGCGCCTGCGCGGCGACGGCCAGGGCGTCCACGATCAGCGCCAGCAGCATCCACAGTTGAGCGGCCACCTGGTGGGCGGCGACCTCGGTCACCCCGACGCGGGTGGCGACGGCGGTGGCGGCGGTCATGGCGGCGATGAGCGAGAAGGTGCGGATCAGCAGCGCCCAGCCGACCCGCAGGAACGGCGTCAGCTCGGCCGGCGTCGGCAGCGACAGCGGCACCCTCCAGGCCGATCGGTTCCGACCGAACACGAGGACCAGGAACGCGACGGCGCCGGCCCACTGGGCCACGGTCGTGGCCCAGGCGGCGCCGTTCAGACCCCAGCCGAAGGCGAAGATGAAGAGCGGGTCGAGGACCAGGTTCACCCCCGCCACGCCGAGCGTCACGATCAGCGGAGTGCGCGTGTCCAGAAATCCACGGAAGGCGCCGTTCGCGGCGGTGATCAGGAGCAGCGCGGGCCCGGCCAGGGCACGGATCCGCAGGTACCCCTCCGCCGGATCGAGCAGCTCCCCCTCCGCCCCCATCAGGACCAGGATCGGCCGGGCGAACGCCTGGATCGCCACGACCATCGCGGCGCCGGTCACGACCGCCAGGAAGAAGGCGTTCGCCACCACCCGGCCGGCGCGGTCCAGGTCGCCGCGCCCGACGGCACGCCCGACCATCGGGGTGGTGCCGTAGGCGAGGAAGTTGAACAGCACGAACGCGAACGAGAAGATCGCGACGTTGACGCCCAGCGCGGCGAGCGGCACGCGCCCCAGGCGCCCGACGAACGCCGTATCGATCAGCGACACCAGCGGATCGGCGGCGAGCGCTCCGAGGGCGGGGATCGCGAGCGCCAGGATCGCGCGGTCGTGACGCCGGCTCCACACGGCGCGCACGGTACCGCACGCCCCGCGGACCCCGAGGGGCGCGTCGACCGGGCGATCACCGGTCCGGCCGCGTCGGTCCGAGGCGACGGCCGGCGGTCAGGCCAGGCGCGTCTCGACCGTGACGTCCCCCTCCAACGTCCGGTGCACCGGACAGCGCCCGGCGATCTCGAGCAGCCGCGCCACCTGTTCGTCCTTCAGGTCGCCGGCGAGCTCGACGGTCCGCTCGAAGCGGGTCGCGACGACGCCGTCCTTCCGGTCGCTGCTCGCGTCGACCGCCACCTGGATCGCCTCGACCGGCCAGCCCTTGCGGTCGGCGTACATGCGGAGCGTGATCGAGGTGCACGCCGCGAGGGCGGCCCGCAACAGGTCGGCCGGCGTCGGACCGGTGTCCGTCCCGCCGAGGCGTTCCGGCTCGTCGGCGCGCAGGGCGAAGCCGCCGGCGGTCAGGTCGGTCGCGTAGCCGGAGCGCGTGACGGCGGTCGTGCGGCGGTCGTCGGTACGGCGCGGGAGCGGCGCATGCTCGGACGCCGCGCCGGATACGGCGTCCCGATCCGGCCCGTCCCCGGCCGACCCGTCCGCCTCCTCGCCATCGGCCGGTCCCTCCCGCGCACCGGTCGCCTCGAGCACGCCGAGCGCCCAACCGCCGATCGCGTACGCCGCGGCGCGGGCGTCCCGCTCCCGGGCGAGAAGGTGACCGGCGTCGCCGAGCGAGAGGAGCGACTTGGGACGTCCCGCCGCCTGGTAGAGGCTCTGGGCCTCGCTCGGGTCGACGATCTCGTCGGCGTCGGCGTGGGCGACCAGGAGCGGCACCGAGAGAAGCTCGAGGCACGCCTGCACGTCGCGCGACGCCAGGTCGTCGAAGAAACTCTCCGGGAGGCGGAACGCGCGGCCGGCGATGCGCACCGTGCGCGCCCCGGAGCGATCGTCCTCGGTGCCGTCCGCGTCGTTCCGTTCCGCGGCGCGCTCGACGGTCGCGCGCAGGTGCTCGGCCCCGGCGGGCGCGCCGATCGTCGCAACCGCCCGCAACGACGGGATCTCGGGCGCCGCGGTGAGGGCGGCGAGGCCGCCGGCGGAGTGGCCGATCAGCAGCGCGGGCGCCTCCGCCACCGCCTCCAGGCGCCGGGCGGCGTCCACGAGCGCCTCGGCGTCGCCGCCCAGGCCCCCTTCGCCCGGATCGCCCTCGCTTTCGCCGAGACCGGCGAAGTCCAGCCGAAGTACCCCGAACCCGAGTTCGGTCAAGGTACGGGAGAGCCGCACCAGGCCCTTGAGGTCCTTGCCGCAGGTGAAGCAGTGGGCCAGCAGCGCGGTCGCGACCGGCGCGCCCCGTTCGGGACGCTCGAACCGCGCCGCCAGCCGTCGTCCCTGACGATCTTCGAAGGTGACGTCTTCGGTAGGCATGCCGAAACCATCGCACCCGGGGGGCCCGAAGCGTGTGCGCCACCGCTCCTTGCCCTGCGCGCGCGCCCTGCCGCTGCGCCGCCGATCCTGTGCACCCCCACGTTGACCGGACCACCGCTTCGTGGTGTACCCTTGCCTGCAACGAGGGGACTCCCGAACGTGGCGCACGCTCCGCGACATCCGGTCGCGGCCCGAGCGGGCGTCCCGGATCCCCTCGAAGCACGCAGCACAATTCGAAAGGAGCCGACGAACGTATGAACCTACGTCCCATCCGCATCCTGGCAGCCCTAGCCCTGGCCGTGGGCCTCGGCGCCTGGGCCACCGCCCAGACGCTGATCATCGCGCAAGGCACCGACGCGGTCAGCCTCGATCCGCACGACGTGACCGACTCGCCCAGCGCGACCGTCACCAGCCACCTGTACGAGACGCTGTTCGAGCTCACGCCCGACGGCGAGATCGTCCCGCACCTGGTCGAATCGTACGAAGCCAGCGAAGGCGGTCTCGTGTACACCTTCACGCTGCGCGAAGGCGTGACGTTCCACGACGGCACCCCGCTGACGGCCGACGTCGTGAAGGGCAGCATGGACCGGTTCCTCGATCCGGACAACGCCTTCACCTTCCGCTTCCTCCTCGACCGTGTCGATGAGATCGAAGTGGTCGACGACCGCACGTTCCGCTTCCACATGGCGAGCACCTTCGCCCCGCTGCTGGCGCACCTGACGCACAGCACCACCGCGATCGTGCTGCCGTCGCAGGTCGAGGCGGCCGGCGAGGACTTCGGCGAGCAGCCGGTCGGTACCGGCCCGTTCCAGTTCACCAGCTGGGACCGTGGCGAGCAGATCGACCTCGCGCGCTACGACGGGTACTGGGGCGAGCACGCCCAGGTCGACGGCGTCCGCTTCCTCGCCGTGCCGGAGAACACCACCCGCATGGCGATGGCCGAGAGCGGTTCGGCGCACGTCGCCGTCCGCGTTCCGCCGCAGGACATCGACCGCCTCAACCAGCTGTCGTTCCTGAACGTCGAGAACGTCAGCAGCGTCCGTACCATCTACATCTACTTCAACCACTCGCTCGAGCTGTTCCAGGACGCCCGCGTGCGTCAGGCGATCAACTACGCCGTCGACAAGGAAGAGATCGCCGAGTTCATCACCGGCGGCGCCGTGCGCCCGAGCGACGCGGCCATCTCGCCCGGCGTCTTCGGCTACACCCCGGTCGGCACCTACGAGTACGACCCGGAGCGCGCGCGTGAGCTGCTCGCCGAAGCGGGCTACCCCGACGGCATCAGCACCACGCTGTACTCGCCCACCGGTCGCTACCTGCAGGACATCCAGATCGCCGAAGCGATCCAGAGCCAGCTCGCCGCCGCCGGCATCGTCGCCGAGATCGAGACCCTCGAGTGGGCCTCGTACCTCGAGCTGACCTCGCGTCCGGCCGCGGAGAACGACGTGCCGATGGCGCTCCTCGGTTGGGGCACCGTCACCGGTGACGCCGACTACGGCCTGTTCGCGCTGTTCCACACCAGCGAGCACGTGCCGGACGGCTCGAACCGCGCCTTCTACAGCAACCCCGAGGTCGACGCGCTGCTCGACGAAGCGCGGACGAACACCGACCCCGACGCCCGCGAAGCGCTGTACGAAGAGGCGCTGCAGATCATCCACGAGGACGCCCCGTGGCTGTTCCTGCACAGCGAGACCCAGCTGGTCGCCGTGAACGAGAACGTGAGCGGTCTGGTCATCCACCCGACCGAGCGCGTGCTCGCCCACAGCGCCTCCCTGGACTGAGGACCCCGTCCTCGACGCCGTGGCCCGTCCGTACGCGGGCGGGCCACGGCCCTATCTGACCGTCCGGGCTCCGGCCCGTATCTTCCCCTCCGTATCCGTAGCAGAGGTACCTCGTGTTCCAGTACTTTCTCCGTCGCGCGCTCGTCGCGGTCCCGGCCGTCCTGGGCGTGATCGTGATCGTGTTCGCGATGGTCCGTCTCGCACCGGGCGACCCCGCGATCCTGCTCGCCGGCGAGTTCGCCGACCAGCAGACGGTCGAACGGATCCGCGTCCGGTTCGGCCTCGACCGGCCGATGCCGGAACAGTTCGCCCTCTTCGTCGGCAACCTCGCCCAGGGAGACCTCGGTCGTTCGACCCGCACGAACCGTCTGGTCATCAACGACATCCGCGAACGGTTCCCGAACACGCTCGAGCTCGCCTTCGCGGCGATCGTCGTCGCCTTCGCGATCGGCATCCCGGCCGGCGTGATCAGCGCCCTGAAACGCAACACCTGGGCCGACGCGGCGGTCACCTTCTTCGCGCTTCTCGGCGTGTCGATGCCGGTGTTCTGGTTCGGGCTGCTCGCGATCCTCTACTTCTCCGTCCAGCTCGGCTGGTTCCCGGTCTCCGGCCGGGGCACGTTCGGACACCTGATCCTGCCCGCGATCACGCTCGGCGTCAGCAGCACCGCGATCATCGCCCGCATGACGCGCTCCGCCATGCTCGAGGTGCTCGACCAGGACTTCGTCCGCACCGCCAGGGCCAAGGGCCTCCAGGGGCGCCTGATCGTCGTGAAGCACGCGCTCCGAAACGCCCTCATCCCCGTCGTGACGATCGGCGGTCTCGAGTTCGGCAACCTGATGGCGGGCGCGGTGCTGACCGAGACGGTGTTCAACTGGCCCGGCATCGGCCGGCTGCTGGTCGACTCGATCCTCGCCCGCGACTACCCGGTCGTGCAGGCGTCCGTGCTCGTCATCGCGCTCACCTTCATCGTGGTCAACCTGCTCGTCGATCTCGTCTACGGAGCGATCGATCCGAGGATCCGCTATGACTGACCGTCAGAAGCGCGCTCCCCGCTGGCGCCGGCGCCTGTTCGGCAACGGCCTGGCGATCGTCGGCTTCGCCATCATCGGGTTCTTCCTGCTCTTCGTCACCTTCGCGCCGTTCCTGGCTCCGTACTCGCCGACGCACCAGAGCCTGCGTACCACCTACGTTCCGCCCGGCACCGGCGTGACCTACCGAGGGCCGGACGGCGAGCTCGGCCTCTTCGTCTCCCCCGTCACGCGCAGTCCGGTCGGCGGCATCAGCGTGACCGAGGACGAGAAGTACCCGGTCCGCCTGTTCGTCCGCGGCGCCGAGTACGAGTGGGCGTTCGGACTGATCCGCTCCGACCTGCGGCTGTTCGGCGTCGACGGGCCGCCCAACGTCCGCTTCCACCTGCTCGGCACCGACGAGCAGGGACGCGACCTGTTCAGCCGGCTGGTGCACGGCGCCTGGATCTCGCTGTTCATCGGGTTGATCTCGGTCGGCATCGGCGTCGGCGTGGGCGTGCCGTTCGGAGCGATCAGCGGCTTCCTGGGCGGCGCGACCGACATGATCGCGCAGCGCCTGGTCGACATGCTGCTCGCCTTTCCGGGCATCCTGCTGGCGATCGTGCTCGTCGCCACCTTCGGGACCGGCCTGACCAACGTGATGATCGCGGTCGGCATCGCCTCGATCCCGATCTACGCGCGCCTGGTGCGCGGCAGCGTGCTCTCGGTCAAGAACCGCGAGTACGTCGAGGCGGCACGCGCCATGGGCAAGCGCGGCATGCCGATCCTGTTCCGGCACGTCCTGCCGAACGCGATCGCGCCGGTCATCGTGCAGTCCAGCCTGCAGATGGCGGTGGCGATCCTGTTCGCCGCCGGACTCGGCTTCCTCGGCCTGGGCGCCCGGCCGCCGCAACCGGAGTGGGGCCTGATGCTGGCCCGCGGACGCGAGTACCTCGCGGTCGCCCCGCACGTCGCGACCTTCCCCGGCCTCGCGATCGTCGCGGTCGTGCTCGGCTTCAACCTGGTCGGCGACGCGCTGCGCGACGCGCTCGACCCGCGCCGCTGACCCCCGGCGCCGACGCGCCCGCACGATCCGAAACGACGCGGGGGCGGACCGGTCCGTCCCCGCGTCTTCTTCGTGCGTCGGCCGTGGGCCGGCGCGCCTGCGCCGGCGAGGGAGCCGCCCGCCGCCTCGTGGTCAGCCGAGGAACCGCTCGATCCGCCGCAGCGCCTCCTCGACGTTTTCGGTGCTCGTCGCGTAGCTGAAGCGCGCGAAGCCCGGCGCCGCGAAGTCGGTGCCCGGCACCGACGCCACGTGCGCGTCCTCGAGCAGCCGCAGCGCGGCGGTCGTCTCGTCCGCGTCGATCGGCGTCAGGTCGGCCATGGCGTAGAAGGCGCCCTCCGGCGTCGGCGACGCGAGCCCGAGCCGGTTCAGGCCGGCGACCAGCAGGTCGCGGCGCTCGCGGTAGGCGGCGCGCGTCTCCGCGAAGAACGCCTCGGTCCGCTCCACGTCGTTCAGGGCCGCGACCGTGGCGTGCTGCGCCAACGCGTTCGCGCCGGTGGTGATCTGGCTCTGCAGCCGGTTCATGGCCGTGATCAGGTCCTTCGGCCCCACCCCCCAGCCGATCCTCCAGCCCGTCAGCGCGTACCCCTTCGACGCGCCGTGCACCGTGAGGGTGCCCTCCGGGTAGAGCGGCTGGACCGGCGTGAAGGTCGCGTCGTAGACGAGGTGCTCGTAGAGATCGTCGGAGATCAGCCAGACGCCGTGCCGGCGGGCCGTCTCGGCGATCGCGCGCACCACCTCCGGCGGGTAGACCGCACCGGTCGGGTTGCTCGGGCTGTTCAGCACGATCGCCTTGGTCCGCGGACCGAAGGCGTCGGCCACGTCGGCCGGATCGGGCACGAATCCGTCTTCAGCCCGGGTCCGGACCGGCACCACCGTGCCGCCGGCCACCTCGATCTGCGCCGGGTACGACACCCAGTACGGCGCGATCACGATCACCTCGTCGCCCGGGTCGACGATCGCCTGGAACGCCTCGTACAGGACCTGCTTGCCGCCGGTGCCCACGAGCACCCGGTCGGGCGTCGCCGTCCAGCCGTTCTCGCGCTCGTGCTTGGCGCAGATCGCCTCGCGCAGTTCGAACGAGCCCTCCGACGGCGTGTACTTGGTCATCCCCAGGCGGATCGCCTCGCGGGCCGCCTCCATCACGTGCTCCGGCGGCTGGAAGTCGGGCTCGCCGGCGGTCATGGCGATCACGTCGACCCCGCTGCGCTTGAGTTCGGTCGCCTTGGTGTTGAACGCGACGGTCGACGAGGCGCGGACGTTCCGGATGCGTTGCGACAGCTTCATGTGCCCTCCCTGGGCCGAGCGCGGCTCCCCGCGACCGGTCGTGCGTGGCATCGTAGCAGGGACGCGTTCCAGGTCCTACGGAGGTCCCATGCCCGAACCCCGCACCGACGCCACCGCCACCCACCGCCGCGTGCTGACCACCGGCGCGAGTTCCGGCATCGGCCGCGAGCTCGCCTTCGCCTTCGCCCGCCGCGGCGCCGCCCAGATCCTGCACGGTCGCGACGAGGAGCGGCTCCGTGCCGTGGCCGACGCCACCGACCGCATCGCCCGCGACGCCGGACACGCGCCGCCTGCGCCGCTCCTGCTCGTGGCCGACCTCGCCGAGGCGGACGGCGTGGATCGCCTGCTGGCGGGCGCCCGGGCGGACGGCCCGGTCGACGTGCTCGTCAACAACGCCGGCTTCGGCACCTACGGGCCGTTCCACGCCCCCGCCACCGACCGCGACGAAGCGCTCGTGGCGGTGAACGTCGTCGCCGCCACCCGCCTCGCCAAGGCGCTGCTGCCGGAGATGGTCGCGCGCGGTCGCGGCGGCGTCCTGAACGTCGCCTCGACCGCCGCCTTCCAACCCGGTCCCCTCGCGGCCGCCTACTACGCCAGCAAGGCGTACCTGCTGCATCTGAGCGAGGCGCTCTCCGTCGAGACGCACGGCACCGGGGTCACCGTCACGGCGCTCTGTCCGGGCCCGACCCGCAGCGGCTTCCACGCGCACGCCGACATGGGCGAGGCGCGCCTGGTCCGCACGCCCGGCCTGTTCCTGCGCGCCGACCGCGTGGCTGAGGCCGGCGTGCGCGCGTTCGAACGCGGTCGGCGGGTGGTCGTGCCCGGCTTCGTGCACGCCCTCGGCGCGACGCTGCTGCCGCGCCTGCCGCGGCCGCTGACGCTCGCGATCCTGCGCTACGCGAACGCCCCGGTCGGAGGAACCGACCGGGGCGCGGCGAGCGGGTGAACGCCGGGGCTCAGCCCGACTCGGGGAAGAACAGGCCGAGTTCGCGCTCGGCGGTGTCGGGCGCGTCGGAGCCGTGCGCGACGTTCTCGTCGATGCTGGTCGCGAAGTCGCCGCGGATCGTGCCGGGCGCCGCGTCGGCCGGGTTCGTGGCGCCCATCATGGTGCGCCAACCGGCGATCGCGTTCTCGCCCTCGAGGACCATGGCGACCACGGGGCCGCCGGTGATGAAGTCGACCAGGTTCGCGAAGAACGGCTTGTCGGCGTGCTCGCCGTAGTGCCGTTCGGCCAGCTCGCGCGGAATCGTCATCTGCTTCATGGCGACGATGTCGTACCCCTTCGCTTCGATGCGGGACACGACCTCGCCGACCAGGCGACGGCGCACGCCGTCGGGTTTGATCATCGCGAAGGTACGTTCGGTGCTCATGGGGGGGAATCTACCACGGCCGCCGGCGTCCACGTGGCCCGGGCCGCCCGCCCGGCGGCGCGATCCGTCCGCCCGGGGACGCTACCCGCGGGCGATCAGGTCGAGCTGCGTCAGGTGGTTCAGGTCGTGCCCGGCGAGGAACCGCACCGCCTCGTCGACCGACTCGACGGTGCCGCGTTCCGGGTGCCGGTAGCACGCCAGCCAGTCGTTCAGATCGAGCCGCGCCAACCAGGCGAGGTTCCACGCCCGCAAGCCGACGAACCCCTGCACCGCGACGGTCGCGTCCAGCCGGTCGTACGGCCGGGCCCAGGCATCCTGATCGTACGGCTGCGCCACGTGCTCGTGGGCGCCGTCCGCCCCTTCGGCGCCGGCCGCGGCGACCGTCTGGCGGACGCGGAAGCCGAAGCCGATCTCCTGGTCGCAGAGGTGCGCCACGATCCGGCGGGCCGACCATCCGCCCGGCCGCCACGGGCGGTCCCAGGCGTCCTCCGGCAGGGAGGTCGCGAAGCTGTCGAGGCGCACCGGCGTGGCGGTCAGCACGGGGATCGGATCGCGCTCGCCGAGCAGTCCGGCCAGCCGGTCCAGGTACGGATCCATGCGAGCGACCGTAGCACTCGCCCTGGCCGAACGGCCCGTCGGGCGGTACCTTCGGGTCCATGACCGACACCCCGACCGAGATCCCCGAGTTGGACCCGAGCGAGGCGCGGCGTCGGGTCGACGCCGGCGCCGCGTTCGTCGACGTGCGCGAACCCGACGAGCTCCGCGCGGTCCGCGTCCCCGACGCCGCCTCGCTGCCCCTCTCGACCTTCCTCGACGCCTGGGAGGCGACGCTCGACCCGAAGCGCGAGGTGATGGTGCTCTGCCGCAGCGGCGCGCGCAGCGGCCGCGTGACGGCGTTCCTGCGGGAGCAGGGGGTGCCCGCCGTGAACGTGCGCGGCGGGATCCTGGCCTGGGAGCGGGACGGCCTGACGGTCGACAAGGACTGACGCGCCACCGGAACCGGTCGGCCCCGGCCTAGCCCTGGTCGGCGACCGGCAGCTCGCCGGCCTCGAAGCAGGCGCGGATCGCCGCCACCACCCGCGGATCGAACTGCGTGTCCGCCGCACGCTCCAGTTCCGCGACCGCGTCGCTCGGGGCCCGGGCGTCGCGGTGCCGTTGATCGTGCGTCATCACGTCGAAGGCGTCGACCGCCGCTACGATCCGTCCCTCGAGCGGGATCTCGTCGCCCCGAAGCCCGCTCGGGTAGCCGGTCCCGTCCCAGCGCTCGTGGTGGTGCAGCGCCACCGACGCGGCCATCCGCATCAGGCGCGACGACCCCCCGGTCAACATGCGGTGGCCGACCTCGGGGTGCGTCTTGACCACCTCGTACTCCTGCGGCGTGAGGCGTCCCGGCTTGAGCAGGATCCCGTCGGGGATCGCGATCTTGCCGACGTCGTGCAGACGAGCGGCGCGGACCAGCAGGCGGGTCCACTCCGGCGCGCAGCCGAGCCGTTCGGCGACCAGCTCGGCGGAGCGCGCCACCCGCCAGACGTGCCGCCCGATGTCGTCGTCGCGGAACTCGGCGGCCAGCGCGAGCCGCGAGAGCGTCTCGATCTGGGCCAGCTCGAGCTCGCGGGTCCGTTCGCGGACCCGCGCCTCGAGCCGCCGATTCTCGTGCTCGAGCTGCTTGTGGGCCCAGCGCGCCTCGAGCAGGTTGCGGATCCGCAGCATCACTTCGGCCCTTCGGACCGGCTTGGCCAAGAAGTCGCGGACGCCCGAGGCGAGCGCCCGCTCGCGCAGCTCGGGTCGCTCGTCGGCGGTCAGCATCAGGATCGGCAGGTAGGTCGTCAGGTGCGGGCGGAGCGCCTCGATCCACTCGAGACCGCTCAGGAACGGCATGCGCTGGTCGGTCACGATCAGGTCGGCGCGGACCTCGTGGAACCGTTCGACCGCCAGGCGCGGGTCCTGCACCGTATGCACGTGCGCGTGCCCCTCGCGCTCGAGGATGCCGCGCAGGATCGCGAGGTTCGCCTCCTCGTCGTCGACGACGAGGATCGGCATGGCGCGCAGTTCGGCCTCGCGGGCCTCGGCCGCCGCGTCCGCTCGGTCGGGGTTCATGCGCGGAGCATACCGGCGTGGGCGGCCGTCCGGTCGGTCGGACCGCCCACGAACGTACGGCTCCTATCCGGCTACGGCGTCCACGGCACGAGCGCCAGCGGGCCGGACCCTTCGATCCAGCGGTACGCCAGATCGGGCGCCAGGCCGAGCACCACGGTCGCGACCGCCGCCAGCACGACCGCCGCCCGAACCGGACCGGCCAGGGCCGGAACCGACGACCGGCCGTCCCGGAACCAGATCGCGAAGACCGGGCGCAGGTAGGCGACCAGCCCGACCACCGCACCGAGCACGGCGACGACCGCCAGCGCGACGTGGTCGACCCGCACCGCCGCCTGGATGGCGAGGAACTTGCCGACGAAGCCGGCGAGCGGCGGGATGCCGCCCAGGCTCAGCAGGAACAGGGTCATCGCCGCCGCGACGCCCGGTCGGCGTGCACCGAGGCCTTCGAACGCCTCGATCCGGTCGCCGCGGTCGGGATCATCGCCCATCACGTGCATCGTCACCACGAAGGCGCCGGCGTTCATCGCGGCGTAGGCGGCGAGGTACCAGATCAGCGCCTCGGTCGCGAACGCCCCGTGCGCGGCGGCGACCACGGCGAGCCCGAGGTAGCCGGCGTGCGCGACCGCCGAGTACGCCAGCAGCCGCTTCACGCCGCTCTGCAGCAACGCCCCGAAATTGCCGACCAGCAGCGTCGCGCCGACCAGGACGGCGAGCGCCACCTCGAGTTCCGGCAGGGCGCCGGACCAGGCGGTGGCGACGATGCGCAGCAACGCGCCGAAGGCGGCGGCCTTGACGACGACGCTCATGAAGGTGGTGACCGGGGTGGGGGCGCCGGTGTAGACGTCGGGCGCCCACTGGTGGAACGGGGCGAAGGCGACCTTGAACCCGAGCCCCACCACGATCAGCGCCCCGCCGGCGAGCGCCAGCGGTCCCGCGCCGGCGAGCAGCGCCTGCGCCACGCCGCCGTAGTCGAAGGTCCCGGTCGCGCCGTACGTCAGGGCGATCCCGTACACCAGGATCGCCGACGCGAAGGCGCCGAGCAGGAAGTACTTCATGCCCGCCTCCTGGCTGGGCCGGCGGTCGGGCCTCCAGGCGGCGAGGGCGTAGACGGAGAGGGAGAGGATCTCGAGACCGAGGAGCAGGATCACGAAGTCGCCGGCGTGCACCATGACCAGGCCGCCGGCGGTCGCCAGCAGCAGCAGCGGGTGGTACTCGGGCCGGTCGAGGTCGTCGCGACGTACCCGCGTCCAGCCGCCGAGGACCGACAGGATCGCGCCGAAGAGCACGATCAGGCCGAGGGCGACGGCGGGCACGTCGACCACCCAGTGCAGGCCGAAGACGGCGGTCGGCTCGGTGCGCGCGCCGCCGAACTGGACCAGGTAGGAGACCGCGGCGAAGGTCAGGCCGACGAGGGCGAGCGGGCCGCCCGTCTGCGCGCGGTGCTGGACCACGTCGATCAACAGCGCGGCCGACGCCGCGACCAGCAGGATCAGGAACGGCAGGAGCGGCGTGAGGACGATGTCGGCGGGGGCGATCACCGTTCACCTCCAGCGGTCGCGAGGGGCGGTTCGGACGCGGCGCCGCCCTCCGCGGGCACGGGCCGATCCGGACCGTGCACGGCGACGCGGGCGCCGTCGTCGATCCGGTCGGCGGCGTTCGCGGGCGCCAGGCCGAACCAGAGCACGCCGGCCACGATCGGGGCCAGGATCGCCACCTCGACGGCCCGCAGATCGTGGGTCCCCTCGACCTGCCGTCCCTGGTAGAGGCGCTGGTACAGGTTCACGCCGTAGACGCCGGCGGCGATCACGGAGGCGAGGGCGACGGCGGCCAGGAAGACGCTCGCCTGGGCCGCGCCCAACAACGCCAGGAACTCGCCCGGGAAGTTCGACAGGCCGGGCACGCCGATCGCCGCGAAGATCACGAACAGCGAGACGGCGGCGAGGGCGGGGGCGCTGCGCGCCAGCCCGCCGAAGCGGTCGAGCGCGAAGCTGCCGCGCCGCGCGTGCATCATGCCGCTCAGCAGGAACATCCCGCCGGTCGACAGCATCTGGGCGGCGAGCAGCAGCATCGCGCCGGCCAGGCCGATCTCGGTGAGCGAGAACAGCCCGACCCCGATCAGGCCCATGTGCGAGAGCGAGGCGTAGGCGAGCAGGCTCTTCAGGTCCTCCTGCCGGGTCGCGGCGAGCGCGCCCCAGAGGGCGGTGACGGCGGCGGCGGTCAGCAGGTACGGCTGCAGCACCAGGGCGCCGTCGGGGAGGAGCGGGATCGCCCAGGCGAAGAAGCCGAAGCCGCCGACCTTGTAGAGCGTGCCGGCCACGTCGGCGGCGCCGCTCGGGTGGTTCTCGCGGTGGAAGTCGATCAGCCAGGAGTGGAGCGGGAAGAGCGGCAGCTTCACCACGAAGGCGGCGGCGAACCCGGCGAACAGCCAGCCTTGCGTCACGGCGTCCAGCTCGCGGGCGGCCGGCGCGAGCTCGTGGAAGGCGAAGCTCTCGGCGCCGGAAAGGACCCGCACGGCGATGATCGAGACGAGCATCAGGAACGAACCGCTCACCGCGTAGATCAGGTACTTGGTGACGGCGCCCCGACGGCGTTCGCCGCCGAACACGCCCAGCAGCACCAGGCTCGGGATCAGCGCGGCCTCCCAGAAGACGTAGAAGGCGAGCAGGTCGGAGGCGAGGAACAGGCCGGCGAGCATCGCCTGCATGATCAGCAGCAGGCCGAGGAACGTCCCGGTCCGTTCGCGCACCCGGACGGCGGCGGTCAGCACGGTCGGGATCATGGCGAGGGCGGCGGCGAGCACGAGCACCGACGACGCTCCGCTCGGGTCGAGGCGGAGGCCGGCTCCGAACGCCGGAAGCCAGGCCACGTCGACCGGCGCCGCCGTCGGCAGGAAGAGCGCGGCGACGAAGGCGGCGACCGCGGCGAGGACGGCCACGGCGCCCCGCGCCCGGCCGGGCGTCGCCCAGGCGAGCACGCCGCCGACCAGCGGGATCAGGAGGGCGGCGAGCGTCACGTTCGCGCCCCCGTCCAGGCGAGGAGGAGCAGCAGGATCACCAGCGCGGCGAACATGGTGGCGGCGTAGGTCCGGACCCGGCCGGTCTGGATCGCGGCGGCGGCCCGACCGAAGGTGCCGAGCGCGGTTCCGGCCCCGAGCAGCCCGCGGTCGACCAGGTCGCGGTCGAGGACGGCGACGCCGTCGGCGGCACCCTGCGCCCCTCCGACGAAGAGGGCGCGGTAGGCGGCGTCGAACCCGAGGCCGCCCCGGGCGAAGGCGGCGACGGCGCCGTCGCCGAACCGGCGTGCCGGCGCCCCGTCCCGTGCGACGTAGACCCAGGCTCCGAGCCCGAGCCCGACCCCGGCGGCCGCGACGGCGACGCCGAGCAGGAGCCATTCGACCCAGAGCGCCGGATGGTCGAACGGCATCGAGACGAGTCCGCCGAGGGTGGCCGGTTCGAGCCACCCTTGCAGCACGTTCGGGAAGGCGAAGGCGGGCAGGCCGAGCCAACCGGCGCCGACCGAGAACGCGGCCAGCACGACCAGCGGGACGGTCATGGTGGCGGGGGCCTCGTGCACCGCAGCGAACGTCTTGGCGTCGCCGCGGAAGCGGCCGGCGAAGACGCGGTGGTACCAGCGGAACATGTAGAAGGCGGTCAGGACCGCCACCAGCAGCAGCACGCCGTACAGTCCGGTGGTGCCGTAGCCGTCCAGGTGGGTGCTGGTGAGGGCGTGCAGCAGGATCGCGTCCTTGCTGAAGAAGCCGGACAGGAGCGGTACGCCGGCGATGGCGAGGGTGGCGATCAGGGCGGTGAGGCCGGTGATCGGCATCTTGGCGCCGAGGCCGCCCATCCGGCGCAGGTCCTGCTCCCCGCCGAGCGCGTGGATGACCGAGCCCGCCCCGAGGAAGAGCGCCGCCTTGAAGAAGGCGTGCGTGAAGACGTGGAAGATGGCGACCCAGTACGCGCCGACGCCGACCGCGACGAACATGAAGCCGAGCTGGCTCACCGTCGAATAGGCGAGGACCTTCTTCACGTCGGTCTGCGCGATCGCGGCGATCGCGGCGACCAGCGCGGTCGCGGCGCCGATCCAGGCGACCACGGCGCTCGCGAACGGCGTCATGGCGAAGATCGGTGCGGTGCGGGCGATCAGGTACACGCCGGCGGTGACCATCGTCGCCGCGTGGATCAGGGCCGAGACCGGCGTGGGGCCGGCCATCGCGTCGGGCAGCCAGGTCTGCAGCGGCAGCTGGGCCGACTTGCCGGCGGCGGCGATCAGCAGCAGCACGCCGATCGCTCCGAGCGTGGCGGACCCGAACGCCATCCCGACCGCCGCCTCGTTCACGCTGGCGATGTGGAGCGTTCCGAAGGCGCCGGCGGTGAGGAACATCGCCATCAGGAAGCCGGCGTCGCCGATCCGGTTCATCACGAACGCCTTGCGGGCGGCGTCGGCGTTGGCGCGGGTGCGGTACCAGAAGCCGATCAGAAGGTAGCTGGCGACGCCGACGCCCTCCCAACCGACGAACAGCAGCACGAACCCGTCGGCGAGCAGCAGCACGGTCATGGCGGCGACGAACAGGTTCAGGAGCGCGAAGTAGCGGGCGTGTCCGTCGTCGCCGCGCATGTACCCGATCGAGAACAGGTGGATCAGCGTTCCCACGCCGGTGACGACGGTCAGCATCAACACCGAGAGCGGGTCGATCAGGAAGCCGAACGACAGGTCGAGCCCTCCGACGGAGGCGTACGGCCAGAGCGCGACGGAGACCGAGCGGTCGTCGCGCCCGGCGAGCGCGAGCAGCGCGATCAGCGAGAGCACGAATCCGGCGCCGACGGCGGCGGTGGCGACGATGCCGGCACGGGGGGCGCGCATGGCGCGACCGGCCAGCCCGTTGATCAGGGCGCCGGCCAGCGCCAGGAGCGGCGCCAGCGCGACCCAGGCGGCGGGATCGTTCACAACCTCACCTCCGAGAGGGCGTCGACGTCGGTGCTGTGGCGCTGCCGGAAGATCGCGACCAGGATGCCGAGGCCGACCGCGACCTCGGCCGCCGCCACCGCGAGCACGACGAACACCACGGTCTGTCCGGACATGGCGGTGATCAGGCCGGCGTCGGCCCACTGCCGCGCGAAGGCGACGAGCGCCAGGTTCCCGGCGTTCAGCATCAGCTCGACGCTGAGGAAGACCAGGATGGCGCTCCGTCGCCTCAGGACGCCGACGGCGCCGATCAGGAACAGCGCGGCGCTGAGCACGATCCACGCTTCGGTAGGCACCGGACCGGTCACGCGGGGTCCTCCCCGCGCGGGGCGCGGCCCGGCAGGTCGGCGGGCGGCGGGGCGCCCGGGGT
>SLSQ01000283.1 GCA_007130355.1 Trueperaceae bacterium | reverse complement strand
GTGCACGCCCTGATGGGCCAGAACGGCAGCGGAAAGTCGACCTTGGCGAAGGTCATGGCCGGCGACCCCGCCTACGAGGTCACCGGCGGCGACATCCTCATCGACGGCGAGAGCGTCCTCGAGATGGAACCGGACGAGCGGGCGCGCGCCGGCCTCTACCTGGCGTTCCAGTACCCGGTCGAGGTGCCCGGCGTGTCGATCGCGAACTTCCTTCGCCTGGCGCTGAACGCCCGCCGCGAAGGGGACGAGGAGATCGGCGTGATGGAGTTCTACCAGAAGCTCCAGAACGCGGTGAAGGAGCTGAACTGGGACGAGTCGATCATCGAGCGGAACCTGCACGAGGGGTTCAGCGGCGGTGAGAAGAAGCGCAGCGAGATCCTTCAGCTGCTCGTCCTCGAGCCGCGCTACGCGATCCTCGACGAGACCGACTCCGGCCTCGACGTCGACGCGCTCGCGACGGTGTCGCAAGGAGTGAACGCCGCACGCGGGCCCGACTTCGGCGCCCTGGTGATCACGCACTACCAGCGGCTGCTGAACTACATCGTGCCCGATCGCGTGCACGTCATGGCCGAGGGGCGCGTGATCCACAGCGGCGACGCCGAGCTCGCCAAGGAGCTCGACCAGAAGGGGTACGACTGGGTCAAGCGCACGGTCGGCGCCTGAGCCACGTCCGTGCGGCGCCGCCGCGCCCACGGGACGGGACGACGGGTCTCCCTACGCCCTCGTCCGATCCGAACCGACACCAGGGAACGCGCCGCCGCGTTCCGTGCACGACAGGAGGTACGCCGTGTCCGACGCACCGATGCAGCACCCGGACGCCGACAAGCTCACCGGCATGCAGCACGAGAAGCAGTACGACTTCCAGCTGCCCGAGAAGTACTTCTACAAGTCCGAGAAGGGCCTGAACAAGCGGGTCATCGAGAAGATCAGCTACTTCAAGGGCGAACCCCAGTGGATGCTGGACTTCCGCCTCAAGGCGTTCGAGATCGCCGAGAAGAAGGGTCGCCCGAAGTGGGGCCCCGACCTCTCCGGACTGAACTTCGACGACATCTACTTCTACATCCGTCCGAACGAGCGCCAGGGCACCACCGCCAGCTGGGACGAGATCCCCGAAGAGGTGCGCGAGACCTACCGCCGCCTGGGCATCCCCGAAGCGGAGCAGAAGGTCCTCGCCGGGGTCGGCGCCCAGTACGAGAGCGAAATGGTCTACCACAACCTCAAGGAGGAGTGGGAGAAGAAGGGCGTGATCTTCCTCGACACCGACACCGGTCTCAAGGAGCACCCCGAGATCTTCCGCGAGCACTTCGCGACGGTCGTGCCGCCCGAGGACAACTACTACGCGGCCGTGAACAGCGCCGTCTGGTCGGGCGGATCGTTCGTGTACGTGCCCGCCGGCGTCGAGGTCGACGTGCCGCTGCAGGCGTACTTCCTGCTGAACGCCGAGAACATCGGCCAGTTCGAGCGCACCCTGATCATCGTCGAGGAGGGCGCCAAGGCGCACTACATCGAGGGATGCACCGCGCCGACGTACAACTCCGACAGCTTCCACAGCGGCGTGATCGAGATCATCGCCAAGGAACGGTCGAACGTCCGCTACAGCACCATCCAGAACTGGTCGCACAACGTCTACAACCTGGTCACCCAGCGGGCGCTCGTCTACGACCACGCCAGCATGGGGTGGCTCGACGGCAACCTGGGTTCGAAGACCACCATGAAGTACCCCAGCTGCTACCTGCTCGGCGACGGCGCGCACGGCGAGGTGCTGTCGATCGCCTTCGCCGGCACCGGCCAGCACCAGGACGCCGGCGCCAAGATGATCCACGCGGCCCCGAACACCAGCAGTTCGGTCGTGTCCAAGTCGATCTCGAAGGGCGAGGGCTGCAGCAGCTACCGCGGCCTGGTCCAGATCCACGAGGGCGCCACCAACGCCAAGTCGAACGTCGAGTGCGACGCGCTGCTGCTCGACGAGACCTCGCGCACGAACACCTACCCCTACATCGAGATCGGCGAGAAGACCGCCCACGTCGGGCACGAGGCGACCGTCTCGAAGCTCAACGAGGAACAGATCTTCTACATGATGAGCCGCGGCCTGGCCGAGGAGGAGGCGATGGCGCTGATCGTGCGCGGCTTCCTGGAGCCGGTCGCGAAGGAGCTGCCGCTCGAGTACGCGGTCGAACTGAACCGCCTGATCGAACTCGAGATGGAAGGGAGCGTCGGCTGAGGTGGCGACCGTGACCGACAACCCCGCCTTCGCGAGCGAGGCGCTCGAGGCCCTGATCGCGTCGCGCTCCGAGCCGGCCTGGCTCGCCGAGGAGCGCCGCGCCGCGCTCCGCACCTTCGAGGCGACCCCCTGGCCCACCGGCCGCGACGAGGCGTGGCGCTACACCGACCTGCCCCGCTTCTCGCTCGACGGCCTCGACTGGACCGACGGCCCCGCCCACGAGCAGGTGTCGGAGCGCATCCGCATGCGGATGACCGACAGCGACGCCGAAGGGATCGTGGTGCACGCCCACGGCCGGACGATCCACAGCGAGAGCGACCTGCGCGAGGCGGGGCTGCTGTTCACCGACCTGGCCACCGCCGTCCGCGAGCACGAGGAGCTGGTCCGCGAGCACCTGTACTCGGTGGTCGACGCCAAGGCCGGCAAGCACCACGCCCTGAACGCCGCCTTCTGGCGCAACGGCACCTTCGTGTACGTGCCGAAGGGGGTCGAGGTGGCGCTGCCGCTCGGCGCCTTCACCACCGCCGACCGGGGCGGGATCTCCGCCGGGCGTACCCTGCTGATCGCCGAGGAGAACGCCAAGGTCACCTTCCTCGACGAGTACGTCAGCGACCCGTTCGAGGCGCGGCTGGCCCACCTGGCCGCCACCGAACTGGTCCTGAAGCAGGGCGCCAAGGTGCGCTACCTCAGCCTTCAGAACTGGGGTCGCAACGTGGTCCACGTGAACCGGCTCAAGGCCCGCCTCGGACGCGACGCGCGCCTGGAATCGCTGACCGTCAGCCTGGGCGCCGACGCCGCCCGCGCCGAGGTCGAATCGGTCATGGAGGGCCCCGGCTCCGAGAGCGAGATGCTGGGCCTCTACTTCGGCGACGAGGGACAGCACTACAACCAGTACACCCTCCAGCACCACGCCGCCGAACGCGCGTTCAGCGACGTGCTGTTCAAGGGCGCCCTGCGCGACGCGAGCTCCGCCGTCTACTCCGGCGTGATCGTGGTCGACGAAGGGGCGCAGAAGACCGACGCCTACCAGACGAACCGCAACCTGCTCCTGGACCAGGAGTCGGAGACGGTCAGCATCCCGCAGCTCGAGATCGGCGCGAACGACGTGGCCTGCTCGCACGGGTCGACCACCGGGCCGGTCCCCGAGGACCAGCGCTTCTACCTGATGAGCCGCGGCATGCCGCCGGAGGTGGCGGAGCACCTGCTCGTGACCGGGTTCCTCTACGAGGTGATGAGCCGGGTGACGCTTCCGAAGGCCGCCGAGTACGTCGAGCGCGTGGTGCAGGCCAAGCTCGGCGTCCCGGGCGTCAAGGAGAAGCTGTGACCGAAACGGTGCACGACGTCGGCGCCGAGACCGACTTCCCCGAAGGGGCGCTCACGAAGGTCGAGATCGAAGGCCGCGACGTCGTGATCGCACGTCAGGAGGGGCGCGTCTACGCCGTGCCCGACCGTTGCACCCACGCCAAGTTCCCCCTCTCCGACGGCGAGCTCCTGCCGGGCAAGATCAAATGCGTCCACCACGGCGCGACCTTCGACCTGCAGACCGGCAGGGCGACCATGCCGGCGATCAAGAAGCTGACGCTCTACGACGCCCGGGTCGAGGACGGCCGCGTGCTGGTGGCGCTGCAGCGCGCCTGACGGACCCGAAGGCCCGACACCGGACCGGCCGGCGCCCGCGCGCCGGCCGCGACCGTGCGTCGGGCCGCACCGCTCAGGCCGCGCGGGGGTCCGGTTCCGCTCCCTCGGTGCGGCGCATGAGCACCGTCGCTCGCGCCTGCACGTGCTTCGGGGCGAGCCCCTCGCTGGTCTTGAAGGTGAGGCCGATCCGGCTCGGCTCGACCCCCATCAGTTCGCCCAGGGTGCGCTGCAGTTGCAGGCGGTGCGGACCGAGCTTGGGCGCGTCGAGGGTGACGACCGCCGCGACGTTGTGAAGACGGGTCGGTCCGACCTGATCGCGGATCCGGTCCTGGACCGTCTGCAGGATCACCTGGCTCGACAGGTCCTCGAAGTTCGGGTTCGACGGCGGGAAGATCTGCCCGATGTCCCCGAGGCCCCACGCCGACAGCAGCGCGTCGGAGAGCGCGTGCAGCAGCGCGTCGCCGTCGCTGTGCGCGTTCGATCCGACCGGCGCGTGCGGGATCTCGGTGCCGCCCAACCAGAGCGGCACGCCCGGAACCAGGGCGTGCGCGTCCTCTCCGTACCCGATCCGAAGGTCGTCCACGAGCGCCATCGTACCCGGCCGGCGCAGGACGGGAGCGTGGCATGATGGCGCGCATGCCGTTCGCCGCCGGGGTCGCCGTCCTGATCGTGATCACGGTGCTCTGGGGAAGCACCTTCGTGGTGGTCAAGGACGCGCTCGAAACGATCCCGGTTCCGCTCCTGCTCGCGCTTCGGTTCAGCGTCGCCGCCGCCTGCTTCGCCTTCGTGCGCTGGGATCCGCGGGCGCTTCGGCCCGCGCTGGTCCTCGGACTGCTCGCCTTCGTCGGCTTCGCGACGCAGACGATCGGACTGTCGATCACCACCGCCTCGAAGGCGGCGTTCATCACCGGACTCTCGGTGGTGCTCACGCCGATGGTCGCCTCGGTCGCCACCCGGACTTCGGTGCCGGGCCGCGCCTGGGCCGCGGCCGTCGTGGCGGTCGCCGGCCTGGCGCTGATGACCCTGCGGGGCGGGGAGGCCGCTGGCGTGAACGTCGGCGACGTGGTCGTGCTCGCCTGCGCGTTCGCGTACGCCCTCTACATCGTGTACCTGGGCCGCGTCGCGGGCGACGCGAACGGCCTCGCGCTGGCGGGGGTCCAGCACCTGCCGATGGCGGCGCTGGCGTGGCTCTGGGCGATCCCGCACCTGGGCGCCCTGCCGACCGTGCCTGCGGCCACCTGGGCGGCGGTCCTCTACCTCGCCGTCGTCTGCACCGCGCTGATCGCGGTGCTCCAGGTGTACGCGCAGCGGGTCGTGCCGGCGCACCTGGCGGCGCTGATCTTCGTGCTCGAGCCGGTCTTCGCCGCCGCCTTCGCCTGGGGCCTGCTGGGCGAACGGCTGGGCGCCGCCGGTTGGGTCGGCGGCGCCCTGGTGGTGGCGGCGATGGCGCTGGCGGAGCTGCGGC
>SLSQ01000334.1 GCA_007130355.1 Trueperaceae bacterium | reverse complement strand
GGGCGGTCACCTCGGCCAGTCGGGACGGGGCCGGCGCGGCGGGCTCGGGCGCCTTCGGTTCGGGCGTCGGCGTCGGGGTGGCGTGGGCTTGAGCGGGGGCGGACGGCTGCACGGCCGGTCCGTTCGCTTCCGGTACCGGTGCCGCTGGCGTCGTCACCACGGTCGGGGCTTCGCCGCCGCCGCGCTTGACGGTGAGTCGGGTGTCGCCCGTCTCGAGCGTCAGTTCGGAGATCTCGGCCTTGGCGACGGCGTCGAGCAGCTGCTTGATCTCCTTGACGTCCATCAGGCCCGCCCCAGGTACTCGCCGGTGCGGGTGTCGACCCGGACCACCGTGCCCTGCTCGACGAAGAGCGGCACGGCGACGCTGGCGCCCGTCTCGAGCCTGGCCGGTTTCGAACCGCCGGAGACGGTGTCGCCCTTGACGCCCGGGTCGGTCTCGGTGATTTCGAGTTCGATCACGTTCGGCAGGGTCACCTTGAGCGGTTTGTCGCGGAAGTAGTCGACCGTCACCTCGGTGTTCGGCTTGAGCCACTTCGCCGCGTCGCCGATCTGCTCGCGCGAGAGCGTGGGCTGCTCGAACGTCTCCAGGTCCATGAAGGTGTACAGGTCGCCGTCGTCGAACAGGAACTGCATCGTCTTGTAGTCGATGAAGATGTCCTGGAGCTTCTCGCCGCCGTTGAAGGTGCGCTCGACGATCGACCCGGACTCGAGGTTCCGGAACTTCGCGACGACCTTCGCGCCGCCGCGGCCGATCTTCTGGTGCTGGAAGTCGAGACACTCCCACAGGCCGCCATCCATGTCGACCTTCGTTCCGTTGCGCAAGTCGGTCACGCTGATCATGGTTCGGGCTTCCTTCCTCGGGCGCTGCCGCACGGGCACGCCGCGGGTCGCGCCTTGGACTCGGGCCGCACTGTACCACCCTCGAGCGCGGCCGCCGGACGCGGCTCGGCGGCCCGGAACCGACCCGACGGCGCGGCCGCGTGGCCGCTCAGGCCTCCCCCGCCGCCGTCCCGGCCGCCGTGGCCCGCACGGAGGCGGGGGCGAGCTCCTTCGCGTACCACTCGAGCACCGGCGCGGCGTCGATCGCGAAGGCGTAGCCGAGCGAACGCCAGAAGCGACGGGCGTGGGGGTTGCGGCCGTAGATGCTGGCGAGGATGCGGCGCACCCGGCCGCGCATGCGGGCCTCGAAGGCGCGCATCACGGCGCCGCCGTACCCGCGACCCTGCAGGTCGCCGCGGATCAACACCAGGTTCACCGTCGCGTCGCCCGGTTCGAGGTAGTCGAGCGTCACGTCGAGGTAGCCGATCGGCCAGCCGTCGAGCTCGGCGTCGTACGGCTCCTCGGGCAGGCCCGGGTCGTCGTTCGCGACGATCAGCTCGGTCCGGCGCCGGTCGTCGGCGGCCGCGGTCCGGAGTTCGGTGCGGACCTCCGTCTCGGACGGCACCGGGATCGAAAGGACCTCGAAGTAGCCGGGCGTGGCGAGGTAGAGCGCCCGCACGCGCGGCGCGTCCGCCTCGCCGGCGGGGCGGAAGGCGACCGACCGGCTCACGCCGGCCCCTCGCGTCCGGCGCCCGCTCGGACGTTCTGGATCACGGTTCGAATCACTTGGCTCATGCTAGCACCGACCGCCCGCACCGCCCGTGGCGTCCGTCCCGGTAGGATGGGGTCCCATGGAGTTCTTCGCCGACCGGACGGCGCGTGGCGGCGCCGTGCTCGCCCCCATGGCGGGGTACACCGACGCGCCGTTCCGACGCCTCTGCCGCGAGCACGGCAGCGCCTGGGCGGTGACGGAGATGGTCAGCGCCAAGGCGATGGCTCGGGGCGACCGCCGCACCGAGCTCATCGGCGCCCCCTACCCGGGCGAGCCGGACCTGGTGATCCAGCTGTTCGCCGCCGATCCGGACGAGGCGGCGACCGCCGCCGTCCGCCTGCGCGACGCCTACCGACCGGCCGCCTTCGACCTCAACATGGGCTGCCCGGTACGGAAGGTGATCCACAAGGGGTGCGGCGTCCAGCTGATGCGCCGTCCCGACCGGGCGGCCGCCATCGTGCGGGCGATCCGGGGCGCGTCCGGCCTTCCCGTGTCGGTCAAGACCCGACTCGGTCCGGACGAGGTGCTCGTCGACGAGGTGGCCGACGCGGTGGTCGAGGCCGGCGCCGGGGCGCTGGCGGTGCACGGTCGGACCGGAGCCCAGAAGTACGCCGGTCGCGCCGACTGGGGACCGATCGCCGCGCTGGCCGCGCGCCTCCCGATTCCGGTCCTCGGCTCCGGCGACGTCGCCGACCCCGCTGATTATCGGGCGCGTCGCAGGCTCGGTGTCCACGTGATGATCGCGCGCGGCGCGCTCGGGCGGCCGTGGATCTTCGACGAGGTGCGCGGCGGCGCGGCGCCGCCATGGCCGCGGGCGGCGGCGACGCTGCTGCGGCACGCGCGCCTGCAGGCCGCCTGGTACGGCGAAGCGCGCGGTGTGCGGTCGCTGCGCGGGCACCTCGCCCGGTACGTCGCTCCGTACCCCGAAGGTGCCGCGCTGCGGTCGGCGCTGGTACGGGTCGACACGGTCGCGCAGATCGCCGCGATCCTCGGCCGCACCGCACCGGCGGCGCCCGAACCGCCCCGTCCGGCCCCGGTTCGGACCCGTGCTACGATGCCGCGTTCGCCGCATGACCCCGGCGATGGAGGAACCCGTTGTCCGACATGAGCGATCCCCGAGCCCACACGACGACCCGCGCCGCACCGACCGACGACCGTTCGGTCGCGACCCGCGGACCGGACGACGCGTTCGGAAAGGCGTTCGCGTTCACCCGCGCCGACGATCTGATGGCGGCCGGCATGTTCCCGTACTTCAAGGAGATCGCGTCGCAGGACGGTGGAACGGTCACCGTCGACGGGCGCGAGATGGTCATCTCCGGCAGCAACGACTACCTCGGCCTGACCCAGGACCCGAGGTTGAAGGAGGCGGCGCGCGCCTCGCTCGACGATTTCGGGACCAGTTGCACCGGGAGCCGGTTCCTGACCGGGACGCTCTCCCTGCACCGCACGCTCGAGGATCGCCTGGCTGCGTTCTTCCGCAAGGAGTCGGCGTTGACGTTCAGCGCCGGGTTCCTCGGTGCGCTCGCCACGCTCTCCGCGCTGGTCGGGCGCAAGGACGTGCTGTACTTCGACCGCGAGAACCACGCCTGCCTGTACGACGGCGCGCGCCTCAGCTTCGGGACGCTGCGCAAGTACGAGCACGGCGACGCGGAGCACCTCGACCGGCTCCTGGCTCGGGACGCCGATCGACCGGGGGGGCGGATCGTCGTGACCGACGGGGTGTTCTCGATGAGCGGGCACATCGCGCCGCTCCCCGAGCTGGTCGAGGTGGCGCGCAGGCACGGGGCCCGACTCATCGTCGACGACGCGCACGGGAGCGGCGTGCTGGGCGCCACCGGACGTGGCACCGCCGAGCACTTCGGCCTCGAGGACGAGGTCGACCTGATCCTCGGCACCTTCAGCAAGTCGTTCGGTTCGGTCGGCGGGTTCATCGCCGGAGACCGCAAGGTCGTGAACTACGTGAAGCACCGGGCCCGCCCGTTCATGTTCACCGCCGCCCTGCCCGCGATGCAGATGGCCGCGGCGCTCGAAGCGCTCCACATCATGGAGACCGAACCGGAGCACCGCACGCACCTGTGGCGCAACGTACGCCGCTTGCGGGACGGACTCCACGCGCTCGGATTCGACACGCTCGGGAGCGAGACGCCGATCCTGCCGATCCTGATCGGCGAGGACGATGCGGCGATGCGGTTCTGGCGCGGACTGTGGGACGCCGGCGTGTTCACCACCCCCGCGCTCCCGCCCGGCGTGCCGCCCGGCCAGGCGATCATTCGGACCAGCGTGAACGCGAACCATACCGACGAGCAGCTCGAGGCCCTCCTGGCCGCCTTCGAGCGCGTCGGACGCGCGCTTGGCATGATTCGAGGCTGATTCGGTGTCCGTCTCGGTCCGTCCGGTCCGGTCGCGCCGCGACCGCGCCACGTTCGTCGACCTTCCGGTCCGGCTGCATCGGGGAACGCCCGGCTTCGTCGCGCCGCTGAGGATGCAGGAGCTCGAGACGCTCGACCCGAACCGGAACCCGTTCTTCGAGCACGCCCGGATCGAGGCGTTCCTGGCGGAACGGAACGGGCGGCCGGTCGGACGCGTCGCGCTGATCGACGATGATCTCCACAACCGGCACCACGACGACGACCTGGCCTTCTTCGGGTTCTTCGACGCCGCCGACGGCGAGGTCGCGAAGGCGCTCCTGGACACGGTCGAACGACGCGCGCGCGACCTCGGGCGTTCGCTGCTCCGCGGTCCGGCGAACCCGTCGATGAACGACAGTTCCGGCCTGCAGATCGACGCGTTCGACCGGCCGCCGTTCGTGATGATGCCGTGGAACCCGCCCGACTACCCGGCCTGGGTCGAGGACCACGGCTTCGCCAAGGTCAAGGACATGTACGCCTGGCTGGCCCGGAGCGAGGAGGGGATCCCCGAACGGTTCGTGCGCCTCGCGGAACGGGCGCGGACGCGGAGCGGAGCGGTGGTGCGCGAGCTCCGCATGGACCGGTTCGACGAGGAGCTCGCCACCGTACAGCGGATCTACACCGAGGCGTGGGAGAAGAACTGGGGTCAGGTGCCGTACACCGACGCCGAGTTCGCGCACCTGGCGGAGAGCCTCAAGATGATCCTCGACCCTCGCATCGCCTTGTTCCTGGAACTGGACGGCGAAGTGGTCGGCGTGTGCCTGGGTCTGCCCGACCTCAACCAGGTGCTCGCCAAGTTCCACGGCCGCCTGATTCCGTTCGGCATCGTGCCGCTCCTGCGCAGGCGCGCGATCGTCGATCAGCTCCGCCTCGCGATCCTGGGGGTCCTCCCCCGCTGGCGCAACCGCGGCCTGGAGCTGGTGCTGATCCACGAGGTGTGGACCCGCGGCGAGGTGGCCGGCTACCGCAAGGCCGAACTGTCGTGGATCCTCGAGGACAACGAACCGATCAACAAGGGGCTGCGCGCGCTCGGCGCCCGGACGTACAAGACCTACCGGATGTACCAGAAGCCGCTGTGACGCGGCCGGTCCTGGTGACCGGCGCCAGCGGCTTCGTCGGCGGGCGGGTCGCGGCGCGCCTGGTCGGCGACGGCGTTCCGGTGATCGCCACGGTCCGCGCCGGCAGCGACGACCGACACCTGCGCGCGCTCGGGGTCGAGACCCGCCGCGCCGACCTGGCCGACGCCACCGCGCTCGAGCGCGCCTGCGCCAGAGTCGGGACGGTGGTGCACGCCGCCGGCGCGACCCGCGCGCGGAACGAGGAGGAACTGCACGACGCGAACGTCGCGGGAACCGAACGGGCCGTGCGGGCCGCG
>SLSQ01000025.1 GCA_007130355.1 Trueperaceae bacterium | reverse complement strand
TGAAGTACAACAAAGGCGCGATCCTGCGTTCGATCGAACAACCGTTCCTCCGCGACGACCTCCCCGAGTTCGACACGGGCGACACCGTTCGCGTCGACTACAAGGTCGCCGAAGGCAACCGGACCCGCATCCAGTCGTTCGAGGGCGTCGTCATCAAGCGCAACAACGGCCAAGGCGCCCGCGCGACGATCACCGTCCGCAAGATCAGCTTCGGCGAAGGGGTCGAGCGCGTCTTCCCCCTCACCTCGCCCCACATCGACAAGATCGAGGTCGTGCGCCGTGGCCGCAGCCGCCGCGCCAAGCTCTACTACCTGCGCGAGCGCCGCGGCAAGTCGGCCCGTCTGAAGGTCGACGTCGGCCGTCAGGAAGAGGACCGCGCCGCCGCCCGTCAGGCCCGCGAAGCCGCCAAGAACGGCGCCTGAACGACCGGCTCGGAACGCCCGAAGCACGCTCCGGCCCCGCTCCTCGCGAGCGGGGCCGTTCGCGTACGGCACGTGGGCCAGGTCTTCTGCACCGCGTGCCGTTGACACGGCCGGCGAGCGCCGATAGACTCGACCTTGCTCGCGCGACGTCGCGAGCGTCTTCGTGGGGCCGTGGCGCAGTTGGGAGCGCGTCTGAATGGCATTCAGAAGGTCGCGGGTTCGAATCCCGCCGGCTCCACCACGACAGGAACGAGGGACGCGCCCGGCCCAGCGCCGGGCGCGCTCTCATGCTCGGCCCTCGCAGCCGTTCGGCGCCCGCCCGACGCGCCCGACGTCGCCTCCATCGGTACCCGGATAGGCTCGCCCCATGACCGATGCGAAGCCGACCGACGCCGCCCCGAACGATCGCCCCGTCCTGCTGGTCGTGGTCGGCAGCACCCGTCCCGGGCGGGTCGGCCTGCCGGTCGGAACCTGGTTCGCCGGTCGGGCCGAGGCGCACGGCGCGTTCGAGGTCCGCACCGCCGACCTGAAGGAGATCGACCTGCCGTTCCTGGACGAGCGGCACCACCCGCGCCTGCGACGCTACGAACACGATCACACCCGGGCGTGGAGCGCGACCGTCGACGCGGCCGACGCGGTCGTGCTGGTCACCCCCGAGTACAACCACTCGTTCTCCGCGCCGCTCAAGAACGCGCTCGACGCCCTGAACGCCGAGTGGCGGCACAAGCCGGTCGGGCTCGCGTCGTACGGCGGGATCTCCGCGGGGCTGCGGGCGGCGGCGGCGCTCAAGCCGGTGGTGACCGCACTCGGGATGACGCCGGTGGTGCCGGCCGTGTCGATTCCGCGCGTGAAGTCGTTCTTGGGCGACGACGGCGCGTTCGAAGCGAACGAGGTGCTCGACGACGCTGCCGGGGCGATGCTCGACGAGCTGGCGCGTCATCACGTCGCCCTTCGGACGTTGCGGGAGGCGTGACCTACGCGGGCCCTTCCTCGGCCCGCCCCCGGAACACCCGCAACTGGTACCAGCCTCGCTCTTCGATCGTGGCCGCGTGCCGCACCAGGTCGTCGAGGTCGTCGTCCACGTGGAGCATCCGGCCGGAGAGCGGGTCGGCGTGTCCGGCGGCGATCCGAACGATCAGTTCGGCGCTCGCCTCGATCCCGGTCCAGGCGTCGTCCGGAACGGTGACGTGCCTCTCCATCTCCGCGGTCATTTCGGTCCGCACCAGGCCCGGCGACATGGCGAACGACCGCACGCCGGTGTCGGCCAACTCCCCGTCGAGCGTGTCGGCGAGGCGCATCAGGCTCGCCTTCGAGCAGGCGTAGGCGGAGACCCCTGGGGTCGGACGCGACCCGAGCAGGCTGGCGACGTGCACCACTCGGCCGCGGCCGCGCCGCACCATTCCGGGGACCACCGCTTGGACCGTGTGCAGGACGCCCAGCACGTTCACCTCCTGGACGCGCCACCAGTCGACGGGATCGGCTTCCCACACCGGAGTCGGAGGGACGCCGACGCCGGCGTTGCAGATCAGCAGGTCGATCGGTCCCAGCTCCGCTTCGGCCGCGCGGGCGGCTTCGTGCACGGAGCCGCGGTCGGTGACGTCGACCGGAACGGCGAAGGCGCGCACGCCGTGGGCCTCCACCTCGGTCGCGACGGAGCGGACCTCGTCTCCGTTCCGTGCGACGACCGCCACCGAGGCGCCCGCGGCGGCCAACGCGAGCGCGGCGGCGCGTCCGATCCCGCGGCCGCCGCCGGTGACGAACGCCACCGAACCGGCCAGGTCCGAGCTCATGGGCCGTTCGTACCACGCTCGCCGGGGCGTGCGGGGGGTGGAGCGTCTTCGGCCCGCGCTTCGAGCGCCGCGGCGCCTTCCTCGATCTCCTCGCGCGGTAGGCCGCCCCGGCGGAGCGACGCATCGCTCCGCGTCCGCAGGTCCCGGTAGAACGCCCGTCCGCGCTCGATCCGATCCGGCCCCGCTCCGAACCGCTCGAGCGCTTCGAACAGCAGGTCCTCCGCCCCCGCGAAGCCGCCGCGGCGCACGCGATGGTCGAACAGGCGCCACAACGTCGGTTCCGGCAGGTCCGCGCCCGCCAGGGCCTCCTGGTGCTCGACGATCCGGTCGGGCAGCTCCTCGGCGTCGAGTTCCTCGTCGGCGGCGGCGAGCGCCAGGTTCAGCGCCTTGAGCCGAAGCTCCGGCGGCACCGGCCGGTCGCGCGTCGCCAGCCCGATCGCCTCCGCGCGCAGCAGTTCCGAGAGCAGGAAGGCGCGGTCCCGATCGAGCGTGCCGGTGCTCGACAGGATCGCGATCAGGCTCTCGCCCTCGAGGTCGTGCAGCAGCGAACGGCGCATTCCGAGCTGACCCTCGTAGACCGCGTCGAGCTCGAGGAGCAACCGTTCGAACGCGTCCTGGTCGCGCTTTCCCAGGAGGTGGGCCAGGACGTGCGCGATCTGTCGGATCGTACGGAGAACCAGGTCGTCGCGGATCGGCACGGTACGAGGATAGGCGCTCGGGAAGCGGGAGCGCGTCGTACCGTCGCCACGCGCCGTCGGTTCCGTCGCGCCGGCGAACCCGATCGCTTGACGCTCGTCAATGCGGCGCGCGTGCAGCGGGACTAAGGTCGGACTCGACGAAGGAGGTCCCTCATGACCGACCGTTCCCGCACCGACCGTTCCCGCACCGACCACGCCCGCACCGACCGTGCCCACGCCGACCGTGCCCACGCCGAGTCCGACTTCGCTGTCGCCGCCCCGGAACCGACCCGCACCGTGCTCCGAAGCGACGACCTGACCTGTCCGAGCTGCGTCCGCTCGATCGAGACGATGCTCCGGGCGGTGGACGGCGTTCACGGCGCCGACGTGCACTTCGCGACCGGTCGGATCGAGATCCGGCACGATCCCGAGCGTGCGTCGGCGGGCGATCTCGTCGCCATCGTGCGCCAGCTCGGGTACGACGTCGCCCCGGCGCCGTTCTGAAGGCAGGGGCCACGATGCGCATCCATCGCGCCGATCGGCCCGTGCTGGGCGCCGCGCTCGCCATCACGACCGCCGGGGTACTGGTGCTGTCCGGGGCCCGCGAGGCCGCGTGGGGCGGCCTGGCGGTGCACGCGACGCTGCTCCTCGCCGCCGGGATCGCCGGGGCGCCGGTCGCCCGGCGGGCGTGGCGCGCCGTGGCCCGGCGCGACGTGTCGATCGAGGTGCTCGTCACGATCGCCGCCGTCGGCGCGGTCGCGATCGGCGAGACCTGGGAGGCCGCCGCGGTCGCGTTCCTGTTCACCTTCGGGCACGCGCTCGAGGCCCGTACGCTCGCCCGTACGCGCGGCGCGCTGCGCGCCCTGATGGAACTGATCCCGAACCGCGTGCGGGTGGTGCGCGACGGCGAGGAGGTCGAGGTGCCGCCCCACGCGGTCGTCGTCGGCGACGTGGCGGTGGTGCGACCGGGCGAACGGATTCCGGTCGACGGTCGCGTCCGTGCCGGCCGCGCGGGCGTCGACGAGAGCACCCTCACCGGCGAGCCGATGCCCCGCGACGTGGGCCCCGACGACGAGGTGCGGACCGGCACGGTCGCCCACGGGTACCTGGAGGTCGAGGCGCGCGCGGTCGGAGCCGACACGACCCTGGCCCGGCTGGTGCGGCGGGTCGAGGAGGCGCAGGAGGCGAAGCCCCGCCGGCAGCGGTTCCTGGAGCGGTTCGCCCGCATCTACACGCCCGGAGTGGTGGCGTTCGCGGTCGCGGCGTGGGCCGTGACGGGCGACGTGCGCCTGGCGCTCACGTTGCTGGTGATCGCCTGTCCCGGAGCGCTGGTCATCGCGACGCCGGTCGCGACCGTGACCGGCATCGGCCGCGCGGCGCGCGACGGGGTGCTGTTCAAGGGCGGGGGGCCGCTCGAGGATCTGGCGGGCGTCAGGACGGTCGCGTTCGACAAGACCGGCACGCTCACGCGCGGTCGGCCCGAAGTGCGCGACGTGGTCCCGCTCACGGCCGACGGCCGTGAGGCCCCCGCGACGGAGGCCGCGAAGCGGGCGCTGCTGCGCGTCGCCGCCCGCGCCGAGTCCGGTTCGGAACACCCGATCGCCGTCGCCGTCCGCGCCGCTGCCGGCGCGACCGGTCACGACCGTGCCGACGCGTTCGACGCGGTCGCGGGCGGCGGGACCCGCGCCCGGATCGACGGGCGCACCGTGCGCGTCGGGTCGCCCGCCTTCCTCGCGGCCGAAGGCGTGACGTCGCCCGCCGGCGCCGCAGCGGTCCTCGACCGACTGCGTGACGCCGGGTGCACCGTCGCCGGCGTCGCGAGCGAGGACGCACTGATCGGCTGGATCGGCCTGGTCGATCCGGTCCGGCCCTCTGCGCGGCGCGCGGTCGCGGCGCTTCGTGAGGTCGGTGTGCGCCGCACGGCGATGCTCACCGGCGACCATGCGGCGGCCGGAGCCGCGGTGGCCGCCGAGGTCGGCGTGGACGAGGTGCACGCCGAGCTGTCTCCGGACGCCAAGGCCGACCGGATCGCCGGATTCGTGCGTACGGGACGCGGCGGCGTGGCGATGGTCGGCGACGGGGTGAACGACGCGCCCGCGCTGGCCCGCGCCGACGTGGGGGTCGCGATGGGCGCGGCGGGGACCCGCGTCGCGCTCGAGACCGCCCCGGTCGCCCTCATGGGCGAGGACCTGCACGCCCTGGTCGACGCGATCCGCAGCGCGCGCCGCACCGTGCGCGTGGTCCGGCAGAACCTGACGATCGCGGTCGGTACGGTCGCCGTCCTGCTGGCCGGCGTGCTCGCCGGCGAGGTGCACATGGCCGGCGGCATGCTGGTGCACCAGGCGTCGGTGTTGGCGGTGATCGCGAACGCGCTGCGGCTAGCACGGAAGACCGAAGGCGCCGCCACGACCCGACGGCGCGCACCGCACGCCGCACCGCACGCCGCACCGCACGCCGCACCGCACGACGCGCCGGCGGGCGCAGCGCACGCTACGCTGCGGTC
>SLSQ01000188.1 GCA_007130355.1 Trueperaceae bacterium | reverse complement strand
GCGAAGCCGATCTTGAGGCCGGCCAGGTTGAACGCCTTGGTCGGTCCGACCAGCGTCACCGTCCGCTCGGCGACCGCCGGATCGACCGTCGCGAACGGGCGGTGCGGGACTCCGTAGTTGAGGTCGGCGTGCAGCTCGTCGGCGACGACCCAGAGCCGGTGGTCGACCACCCGCTGCGCCAACGCGTCGAGTTCGCGCTCGCCGAAGACGCGTCCGGTCGGGTTGTGCGGGTGGCAGAGCATCAGCAGGCGCGAGGCGGGATCGATCGCGGCGTCGAGCGTCGCCTCGTCCAGCACGAAGCCGTCGTCCGTCTCGGCCAGGTCGGCCGTCTGGAAGGTGCGGCCTTGGGCTTCCGCGGCCGCTCGGAACGGAGGGTAGACGGGGGTGGTGGCGACCACCCCTTCGCCGTGCGAGGCGAACGCCTGGACGCCGCCGTAGAGCCCGGCCACGATCCCCGGCAGGATCAGCACCTGCTCCGGAGCGACCTCCCACCCGTAGCGGTCGTGCATCCGCGCGCAGACCGTCTCGCGCACGCCCGGAAGCCCGCCGTGGCGCGGATAGCCCCACAGGTCCCCGTCGGCGTAGTCGCGGATGGCGCGCCGGACCGGTTCGGCCACCGGGAAGTCCATGTCCGCCACCCAGAGGGGCAGCACGTCGGGGTCGAAGTGGCTCCACTTCGCGAGCGGCCGCTCGCGCAGATCATTGAGGCGGATGTCGTCGAACCGGTGCGGCATGCGGCGAAGCATAGCAGCGTCCCCGCGGCGGTACGCTGGCGGGCCATGGAGCTGCACGTGTCCGTCCCCGACTGGGCCGAACGGGTCGTGTCCGACCTCACCGACATGGACCGCGCACCGCATCCGGTCGACGCGCGCAAGGTGGCGCGGTTCACGTTGCGGCTGCCCGACGCGGTCCACTTCGAGTACGGCTTCGTCGACGGTCGCGGCCGCATCCGCGCCGATCCCGAGAACCCGCAGCGGGCCGACAACCCGTGGTACCCCCAGCTCAGCCGGGCGCGCGGACCGGCGTACCGGCCGCACCCGCTGCACGCGCCGGATCCGGAGCTCGCCACCGGCCGCACCCGGCGCCTGCGCCTCCCCGACCCGGAGGCGCCCCGCGGCGAGCGTCGCGCCACCCTCTACGAACCGGCCGGACTGCGCGGCCCGGCGCCGCTGCTGCTGGTGCACGACGGGACCGCGTACCTCCGGATCGCGCGCCTGCCGGCGGTGCTCGAGGCGCTGATCGCGGCCGGACGCGTCCGGCCGGCCCGCGTCGCCTTCGTCGATCCCCTGAGCCCCGCGGCGCGGCGGGCCGAGTACGGCTTCGGCGAGGCGTACCTGCGCTTCGCGCTCCGCACCTTGCTGCCGCGCCTCCGCGACGAGGCGGACGCGAACGCCACGCACCTGCTGGGCGCCTCCCTCGGCGGGCTGGCCGCGACCCGCATCGCCTGGGCCGAGCCGGAGGGGGTCCAGGGCCTGGCGCTGCAGTCGGCGGCCCTCCTCGGCGCACCGGACGAACGCGAGTTCCACCGCTCCGAGCGTTCCTGGCTGCTCGAGCGGCTGGAGCGGAGCGACGCGGCGCTGCCGTGGCGGACCTACCAGGAGGTCGGCACCCTCGACTGGCTGCACGACGTGAACCGTCGCGTCGCGCCCCGCCTCGCGGAACGGGTCGCGGCGCACCGGTTCGAGACCCGCGCGGCGGGGCACAACTGGACCTTCTGGCGGGACGGACTCGCGACCGCGCTCGAGACGCTCCTCGCGCCGGACGACGACGGGGCGCCGCGGTAGCATGCCGGCATGAGCGACATGCGGACCGAGAAGGACACCCTGGGCGAGATCCTCGTCCCGAACGACGCCTACTGGGGCGCCCAGACGCAACGGTCGATCCGGAACTTCCCGATCGGCGACGCCCGTCAACGGATGCCGATCGAGGTGGTCCACGGCTTCGCCGTGCTGAAGAAGGCGGCGGCGCTCGTCAACGCCGAGCTCGGCGTCCTGCCGCGCGACAAGGCGGACCTGATCGCCGGCGTCTGCGACGAGATCGTGGCCGGCGACCTGGACGCGCACTTCCCGCTGGTCGTGTGGCAGACCGGTTCCGGCACCCAGACGAACATGAACGTCAACGAGGTGATCGCGAACCGGGCGGCGGAGCGGGTCGGCAAGCCGCTCGGCGGCAAGGAGCCGGTCCACCCGAACGACGACGCGAACCGTTCGCAGTCGTCGAACGACACCTTCCCGACCGCGATGCACATCGCCGCGGTCGAGGCGATCGAAGGACGGATGCTGCCGCAGGTCCGTGCCCTCGCCGCCACGCTGCGCGCCAAGGCGACGGCGTTCGACGACGTCGTGAAGATCGGCCGTACCCACCTGATGGACGCCACGCCGCTCACGCTGGGTCAGGAGATCTCCGGCTGGGCGCAGCAGCTCGAGAACGGCGTCGCGGCCGTCGAGGGCGCGTTGCCGCGGCTCTACGAGCTCGCGCTCGGCGGGACCGCGGTCGGCACCGGACTCAACGCGCCGGTCGGGTTCGACGTCGCGGTCGCCGAGCGGATCGCCGAGCTCACGGGACGACCGTTCGTGACGGCGCCGAACAAGTTCGAGGCGCTCTCCGCGCACGACGCGGTGGTCGAGGCCTCCGGCGCCCTGAAGCGCCTCGCGGTGTCCGCGATGCACGTCGCCAACGCGGTGCGGATGCTCGCCTCCGGCCCGCGCTGCGGCATCGGCGAGATCACGATCCCCGCCAACGAGCCGGGCAGCTCGATCATGCCGGGCAAGGTGAACCCGACGCAGTCGGAGGCGCTGGCGATGGTCTGCGCGCAGGTGATCGGCAACGACGTCGCGGCGACCGTCGGCGGCAGCCACGGCCACTTTCAGCTGAACGTCTTCAAACCGGTGATGATCCGCGCCCTGCTCGAGTCGGCGCGGCTGCTCGGCGACGCCTGCGCCTCGTTCGACGCGAACTGCGCGCACGGCATCGAACCGCACGCCGAGCGGATCCGGATGCACCTCGACAACTCGCTGATGCTGGTGACGGCGCTGAACGCCAAGGTCGGCTACTACGCCGCCGCCGAGATCGCCCAGAAGGCGCACGCGGAGGGCACGACCCTCAAGGAGGCGACGGTGGCGCTCGGACACCTCGACGCGGAGGAGTTCGACGCCACCGTCGTTCCGGAGCGGATGATCGGACCGAGGTCGGACTGAGCGCGGAGCGACCGCGGACGGCTCGGGGGCCGGTGCCGCCGCGGCCACCCGCGGCGGCCGACGCCGATCGCGTCAGTCGCGGAGGTCGATCCGTTCGGCGTCCTCCGGCAGGTAGGTGACGTCCTCGACCGTCAGTCCCTCGTCGAGGACCAGGTCCTCGAAGAACAGCTCGGCCCAGGTCTCGCCGGCGGCGTTCCGAACCCGGAACGAGTACGGCAGCATCGTGGCCTCGGGCACGACGGCGTCGAACGACGCGACCTGAACGTCCTCCTCGACGTTGTCGAAGCGGACCGTCCAGGCGGGTCCGTACGGCGTCTCCTCCGGACCGATCATCGTCGGGACGAACCCTTCGAGGTGGTGCCGCACGTCGAAGGTGACGTCGACGTCCAGGTCGTCCGCGCCGCCCGCGCCCAGCAGGCCGCCTAGGGCGTCCGGATCGTCCGCGTCGAAGATCGTGATCTGGTGGGTCAGGAAGGTGTAGTTGTAGACGACGTCCCCCTCGAGCACGATGATGTTGTCGGCCAGCGCGTCCGGTTGGACGATGTAGGCGCTCGCCGCCGACTCGGAGGGAAGGAGCCGGACCTCGATCTCGAGCGGCAGCTCGACGCCGTCCGGGTCGATCAGCCGACCGAGCGTCAGGAAGCGCGAGTCGCGGACCGCCTCGGCCGTCGCGATCACGTCGTCGACGAAGGCGTGCACCTCGGGGGCCTGAGCGCGTGCGGAGAGGAAGGAGATCGCCACCAGGACGAAGGAGAGCGTTCGAATGCGCATGGGGGGATGCTACCCCGTGCTTCGTGGGCCCGAAGGTTCCGCTGGGTGAAGGGGCGTTCAGGCGCCCGTCATACGCGTTCGATCGGACCCGTGCTACCTTCCGAAGACGAAAGGGGGCCCACCGTGCAACGGATCCTCAGTGCGACCCTGTTCGTCCTCCTCCTCGCCGCCGCCGGCCTCTCGGCCGTGGCTCAGGAGGTCCGCTTCGAACCACGTTCCATCGTGGTCAACCCGTCGCCCGCGTTCGGCGTGGACGTGTCGCTCGACAAGGGCGGCGACGCGCCCGACTACCGGATCGGCGAGCGGATCCGGATCTCCGTACGCACCGACCGGGACGCCTACGTCTACCTCTACAGCCTCCGCGCCGACGGTCGGGTGGTGCAGATCCTCCCGAACCGCTTCGACGAACAGCACCGTCTGCGGGCGGGCGAGACCCGTACCTACCCGCCGCAGAACGGCGGCTACGTCTTCAACGTCGACGGACCGACCGGTCTGGCCCGCGTCGTCGCCGTCGCCAGCACCCGCGAGCTCGACACCCGCGAGCTGGCCCGGTTCGAGTCCGGCGCGAACTTCGCGACCAGCGACATCGGTGAGCAAGGGTTCCAGAACGCCTTCCGGATCGTGGTTCGGCCGGTCCCCCAGAACGCCTGGGTGACGTCGACCGCCAGCTACCGCGTGGTCGACGAGCAGGGCCAGCGCCCGGCCGAAGCGACGGTCGTCGCCGACAGCACGCCGCAGGGCGCGACCGTCTACCTCGATGGGCGCCGTCAGGGCACGACGCCGCTGCGCATCTCCAGCCAGCCCGGTCGGCGGTCGCTCACCTTCGAGCTCGACGGCTACCGTTCGGTCCAGCGCACGCTGAACCTGTCGCCCGGCGAGACCCGACGGGTCGACGAACGGCTCGAGCGCGACGTGCGCACCGGAACGCTGCGGTTCGAGAGCTCCCCGAGCGGAGCCGAGGTGTTCGTCGACGGACGCTTCATCGGCACCACGCCGATCGGCTCGCGCGAGTTCGACGCCGGGCGCTACGAGGTGACCTTCGAGCGGTCCGGCCACCGCACCGAACGGCGCTCGGTCCAGGTTTCGGCCGGGAGTTCCGACACGGTGCGCGCGACCCTCGCCCCGCTGACCGGCACGGTCGCGGTGACCGCCAACGTCGGCGGCGCGCAGGTCTACCTCGACGGTCGACCGGTCGGCACCATCCCGAGCGGCAGCGGCCGGCTCGTGATCGACGACGTCGAGCCGGGCACCTACGAGATCACCGTGGTCGCGGCCGGCTACGCCACCGAGATCGCGCAGGTCCGCGTCCGCTCCGGCGAGACCCACGAGGTCCGGGTCCGGCAGGATCGACGCTGACGCACGGCGCCCGCTCGGGGCGCACGCTGACGGCGCGTCGCGCGCCACGGCCGCGGGGCCGACCGGAACGGTCGCCCCCGCGGTATGCTTCGGCCCGACGTTACCGACGCCGCCACCCCGTCGCCGACCGCCCACGAT
>SLSQ01000016.1 GCA_007130355.1 Trueperaceae bacterium | reverse complement strand
GTGCACCGGCGCGGGCCGGTCCGCGGCCGCGTCGGGGTCGAGGACCGCCGCGATCAGTCGGCCGGCTAGCTCCACCTCCGCGTCGCGCCACGCTCCCGTGAACGGGTCGAGGACCCGCGCACCGGTGAGGCGCAGGTCGGCCGGGACGCGGCCGGTGGCGACGTCGGCGGCGTGGCGCACCTCGTGCACGGTGGGGCGGCCCGCGGGGTCGGGGCCGTCGGACTCGGGGCCGTCGGGCTCGGAGCCGTCGGCACCGGAGCGTGCGGATCCGGGGCGGGCGCGTTCGGGCCGGGAGGCGTCGGGCACGGGGCGTTCGGGCATGCCCGAGCGTAGCGCGCCCGGCCCCGGGCCGCGTGCGTGGAGGCGGCGAGCCGGCGGCGGCTGTGACGCCCGCGCTTGACGCCTCCGAAGCTCGTGCCGCATGATGAGTCCACACGGGCTGTAAACGTTTTCAGTCGTTCGGGGCGGGCCCCCGAGCCGCGCCGGAGGTCCCTCGTGCCACGACGCAAGACCACGAGCCGCATGTCCGATCGGCCGACGATGCGCGACGTCGCGCGTCGCTCCGGCACCTCGGTCGCCGCGGTGTCGCGCGTCCTGAACGGCGGCGTGGTGAGCGACGCCTACCGCGACCGAATCGAGGCCGCCATCCGCGACCTCGGCTACCGCCGCAACGACATGGCGCGCGGCCTGGTGACCGGCCGCAGCGGCCTGATCGGAGTAGCGCTGCCCGACCTGGTCGGCCCGCTCTACGCGCAGATGGCCCGCGGCGTCGAGGACGTGCTCGAGACCCGCGGGATGCACGCCATGGTGGTCAGCGACCAACGCGATCCGAACGCCGAGCGCGACGCCATCGAGCTGCTGCGCGGCCGTCAGGTCGACGCCCTGATCCTGATCGGCACCCGCCTCGGCGACGCCGAACTGCGCGACGCGGCCGGCGACGTACCGGTGGTCCTGGTCCAGGCCGACCGCCCGGACGGCGAACGTCCGCAGGTTCGGTTGGACGACGCGGCCGGCATGCGCGCCGCCTTCGCGCACCTGCACGCGCTGGGCCACCGCCGCATCGCGCACCTGTCGGGAGCCCGCCGCGACGGCGCCGAACGCCGCGCCGCGTTCGAAGCGTGCGCCGCCGAGGCCGGCCTCGAGGTCGCGCCGGTCGTGCCCGGGGACTCGACCGAGGCCGGCGGCGAACGCGCCGCCGAAGAGGTCGCGCGCCACCTGGCGACCGCCGTGGCGTGCGCCAACGACCGCAGCGCCGTGGGCCTGATCCACGGGCTCCGAGCCCGGGGCCTCCGCGTTCCGGACGACGTGAGCGTCGTCGGCTACGACGACCTGGACTGGACCCGCTACCTGAGTCCTCCCCTCACCACCGTCCGGCAGCCGGGCCGCTGGATGGGCCGCGAGGCGGCGCGCCTCGCGTTGGCCGACCCGGACGCCTCCGAACGCTCCCACGTCCGGGTCGCGCCCGAGTTGATCGTGCGCGGCTCGACCCGTGCGCCCGCCTCCGCGCCGGCCACCGCCTCGACGCCGCCCTCCACGCCCCCGGGTCCGATCCCGTAGTCCGCTCGCGAGGAGGTGATCGCGAACCCCGACCCCATGCCGACCGCCGTACGCCACCGAGCGCCCGAACGCCCGCACCCCACGCCGTAGGAGGTACCCCATGCGCAGAATCGCCCTGTCCCTCGCCGTGCTCGCGACCCTGACCGTCGCTGGCGCGCAGTCCCTGACCTTCTGGACCACCGAGGAACAACCGGAACGGATCGACACGCAGCAGCGCATCATGGCCGCGTTCGAAGCCGAGACCGGCATCGCCGTGAGCGTGGTGCCCGTCACCGAGAGCCAGCTGGGCGAACGCGTCACCGCCGCCTTCGCGGCCGGCGACCTGCCGGACGTGGTGTTCCACCCCGTGAACCAGACCCTCGGCTGGGCCGAAGCGGGCGTCCTGGACACCGCCGCCGCCGAAGAGGTGGTCGAGAACCTGGGCCGCGACACGTTCGGCGCCGGCTCGCTCGAACTGATGTCGTACCGCGGCGAGGTCGCCGCCGTCCCCGCCGACGGCTGGACTCAGCTGCTCCTCTACCGCGCCGACCTGTTCGACGAGGCCGGACTGGCCGCGCCCACCAACTACGACGCGATCCTCGAGGCCGCCCGCGCGCTGCACGATCCGCCGAACATGTACGGCTTCGTGGCCGCCACCGACCCGAGCCAGGACTACATGCTGCAGGTCGTCGAGCACCTGGCGCTCGCGAACGGCGTGCAGCTGGTCGACGACGACGGGACCGTCACCCTCGACACGCCCGCCTTCGTCGAGTTCCTCGAGTTCTACCGCGAGCTGGCCGAGATGAGCCCGCCCGGAAACCTCTATTGGCTGCAGTCGCGCGAGCTCTACCACTCCGGCCAAGCGGCGATGATCGTCTGGTCGCCGTTCATCCTCGACGAGCTCGCCGGCCTGCGCGACGAAGCGCCGGTCCCGGCCGACGAGGGACGCCACTCCGGCTGGCTGGCCGAGAACACCGGCTTCGTCACCCGTCTCGCCGGTCCCTCGAACCCGGGCGGCGCCGGCTACGCGCAGGTGCAAGGCTTCGGCATCACCGTGGACGCCGACATCGACGCCGCCCAGACCCTGGTCGAGCATCTGCTCACCGACGGCTACCTCGACTGGCTCTCCATGGCGGCCGAAGGGAAGTTCCCGGTCCGCTCCGGCACGCCCGACGACCCGACCCGCTTCGTCGAAGGCTGGGCCGAGCTCGAGGTCGGCGTCGACGCGCTCGCTCCGCTCGGTTCGTTCTACGCTCCCGGCGTGATCGACGATCTGGTCGAGGGCCTCGACACCGGCGACCGCTGGGCGTTCCGTCAGGGCGAGGGCCCGCTGGTCGCCAGCCTCTACGGCACCCGCGTCATGTCCGAAGCGATCCGCGAGTTCCTCGACGGCGAACGCGACGCCGAAGCGACCGCCGCCCGCATCCAGATGCAGGTCGAGAACCTGCGCTGACGATCCACCCACGTCCGGGGCGGCCCGATCGGTCGGCCGCCCCGGACCCGCCCGCGACGGACGCGCCGCGACCGACGCGAAGGGAGCGCGCGATGATGCGAGCGACGAAGCTCCGGCGACGGACGCGACCGCGAGACGATCGTGGCTGAGCGCGTCGGCACCCTGTCCGCCCGCGAGGCGCGCCTCGCCTACTGGATGCTGGCGCCCACCCTGTTCGTGGTGTTCGCCATCGTGCTGGTCCCGGTCGTGCTGGCGCTCTGGATCAGCTTCAAGCCGGTGTCGCTCGCCGACCTGCGCGCCCCCGCGCCGGTCGCGAACGAACGCGTCCTCGAGGCGCCCGAGGCGCCCGGCGATGAACTGATCCTGCGCCTCACCATGCGCAACGGCAGCCAGCGGATCGACCTGGACGACGTGGTCTGGACCAAGACCGCTCCGGCCGGCCTGACCCTACGCGCCGACGACCCGCGGTGCGCCCAAGACGGTCGCGAGGTGCGTTGCGCCTTCGGTACCTGGGAGGCCGGCTACCGCGAGACGCTCGAGCTGACCTTCGCCGCCGACGCCGACTACTTCGCCGCCGGCGCCCCCGACCCGCGGGCGGCGCGCACCGCCATGCGCGGCCGCGCCGACAATATTCTGACGAACTTCTCGTTCACGCTGGACAACTACCGACGTATCTTCGCGGCCCCCGACTTCTGGGCCAGCCTCCGCATCACCCTCTCCTACACCTTCTTCGGCGCGCTCGGGTCGATCGTGCTCGGGCTGTTCGCCGCCCAGTTGCTCGATCGGAACTTCCCCGGACGCGGCTTCCTGCGTGGACTGTTCCTGTTCCCCTACGTCGCCCCGGTGATCGCCGTGGCGTTCGTGTGGGCGTTCTTCCTGGACCCGTTCAGCGGCACCGTCAACGCGCTCGGGATGCGCTGGGACCTGTTCGACCAGCCGATCAACTTCCTCGGCCAGCGCGCCGTCGAGCTCACCTTCCTCGGCGCCACGTTCGAGTTCCCGGTCGCGCTGGCCACGGTGATCGCGTTCAGCGCCTGGAACTACTTCCCGTTCGCGTTCCTGTTCCTGCTGGCGCGGCTACAGGCGATCCCCGCGGCGCTCTACGAGTCGGCCGACGTCGACGGCGCCGGCCCGTTCCAGAAGTTCTTCTACATCACGCTCCCCAACCTGGCGGGCGTGCTGGCGGTGCTGTTCCTGCTGCGCTTCATGTTCCTGATCAACAAGTTCGAGGACATCTTCCTGCTCACCGGCGGCGCGGCCGGAACCAAGAACCTGCCCGTGCTGATCTACGACGAAGCGTTCGCGCGCGCCGACATCGGCGCCGGCTCGGCGGTGGCGATCGTGCTGTTCGGCGTCCTGCTCCTGTTCCTGCTGCTCTACTACCGCTTCGCGCCGGAGTCGGAACGATGAGCCGCGCCGCCGCCGCCCGTCGTCCCGCCCGCTCCCCGGTCGGCACCGTGCTCGCCGCCGTCGTGGGCGCCTGGGTCGGCATGCTCGCCGTCGCCGCCACCGCCCTCGTCGCGACCCTGGTCGGCGGGATGGTGGTCACCGTCCCGCTCGGCACCGCCGCCGCGCTCGGCCTCGTGGCGGGCACCGGCGTCGGCCTGGTCCGCCGGCGGTCCGACACGCCGGCCGGCGTCGCCGCCCTGATCGGCGCCGCCGTCGGCACCGTCTGGCTGAGCTGGACCGGCTTCCGCCCGCTGGGGCTCGAAGAACTGCGCCCGTTCTGGGGCGTCGCCGCGCCCCTCGTCGCCTTCGTGGGGGTCGGCCTGGGCGTGCGCTACGTCCTGCGCGAACTGAACCTGGGCCAGGTGCGACGCGACGTGGTCGAACGGGTCGCCGTCCGGCTGCTGCGCGGGTTCGGGCTCTCGTTCTTCCTCGCCATCATCCTGTTCCCCTTCGCGTACATGCTCTCGGCCAGCCTCAAGGGCCGCGCCGACATGCTGCGCGACCCCGCCAGCCTGGCGATCGACCTGACGCAGGGCGCGCGGCAGCTGTTCGTCGGCTACACCGAGGTGCTGTTCACCTTCGACTTCCTGCGCTTCATCGGCAACAGCGCCCTGGTGGCTTCGGTCACCACCGTCGTCACCCTGACCCTGGCGATCCTGGGCGCGTACGCGGTGACGCGGCTCCGCTTCCGCGGCCGCACCTTCCTGGCGCGTTCGATCCTGCTGATCTACATGTTCCCGGTGATCGTGCTGGTGATCCCGCTCTACGCCGTGTTCACGCAGGTCGGCCTGCGCGACACGCTGCCCGGGCTGCTGCTGCTGTACCCGGCCACCACCATCCCGGTCGCGCTGTACATGCTGCGCAGCTACTTCCAGACCCTGCCGTACGACCTCGAGGAGGCCGGCCTGATCGACGGCTGCACCCGCGCCCAGGTGATCTGGCGCATCACCCTGCCGCTGGCGCGGCCGGCGATCGCGTCGGTCGGCCTGTACGTGTTCATGATCGCCTGGAACGAGTTCCTGTTCGCGTTCATGTTCCTCGACACGCCGGCGATCTT
>SLSQ01000137.1 GCA_007130355.1 Trueperaceae bacterium | reverse complement strand
GCGAGGAGACCGGCGCCGTCGACAGCATGATGCAGAAGATCGCGACCTTCTACGAACGCGAGGTCGACGAAGCGGTCGGCGCCCTCACCGCCGCGCTCGAGCCGATGATGATCGTGTTCCTCGGCGTGATCGTGGGCTTCATCGTGGCCGGCATGTTCCTGCCGATGTTCTCGATCATCGGGCAGCTGAGCAGTTGAGCCGTTGAACGGCTGAGCAGCCGAGCGGCCGGCGCGACGAGGTCGTACGCGACCGGAGTCCGCGCCCGTCGCCGGTACCGTGGGTGCCGGGACGAGGAAGGGATCGTAACGTGAGCACCGACGCCTACCGCATGCTGGTCGCCATCATCGACGACCTGTTGACGCCGAAGGTTGTCGACATCGTGCAGCGGGTCGGCGGGCAGGCGACCACGGTGGTGCGGGGCCGCGGCCGCAACCTGATCGCCTCGCCGACCTTCCTCGGCATGCCGATCGAGGGGCAGCGCGAGCTCCTCTACCTCGTGGTCGAAGCCGACCGCGCCCACGCGATCGCCCGCGAGATCCGCGACGCACTGGATCTGGACCGACCCGGCCAGGGGATGGTGCTGGTCGTCGACCTCGACGCCGTGTACGGCTTCGTACCCGCCGGACGCGAGGCCGGCTCCGGCAGCACCGGCGACGACGTGACGTGAACGCGACGCAGGCTCGGGGGTCGCGACCGACCGAGGCCGGTGGTCGCCCGTGACGGTCGTCGGTACCGTACTCCTGATCATCGGCGGCGTGCTGCTGCTCGCGATCCTGGCCGGAAAGGCCTCGGGGCGCATCGGCCTGCCGGGCCTCGCCCTGTTCCTCGCGATCGGCATGCTGGCCGGCTCGGAGGGCATCGGCGGCATCGCTTTCGACGACGCCACCGTCGCCCAGGCGATCGGCATCGTCGCGCTCTCCCTGATCCTGTTCTCCGGCGGGTTGGACACGAAGTGGTCGTCGGTGCGGCCCGTCCTCTGGCAGGGGCTCGCGCTCTCGACGGTCGCCGTGGCCCTGACCGCCGCGGTGGTCGGGCTGGCGGCGGCCCTGCTCCTCGGCCTTCCGCTGATCACGGGGCTGCTGTTGGGCGCGATCGTGTCGAGCACCGACGCGGCCGCCGTCTTTTCGGTGATGCGTTCGCGCGGCGTCGGGCTCTCCGACCGCCTCCGGCGCATCCTGGAGTTCGAATCCGGCAGCAACGACCCGATGGCGGTGTTCCTCACCATCGGCCTGCTGTCGCTGATCGTCGATCCGAACGCCACGGTCGTGGGGTTGCTGCCGATGTTCCTCCTGCAGATGGTGGTCGGCGCCGTGGCCGGTCTGGCCCTCGGGCACCTCGCGGTGCGGGTCATGAACCGCCTCGACCTCGCGTACGACGGGCTCTACCCGGTCTTCACGCTGGCGACGGCGTTGGTGGTGTACGGCGTGGCGGACGTGGCGGGCGGCAACGGCTTCCTGGCCGTGTACGTCGCGGGCATGGCGATGGCGACGCACGACTTCGTGCACCGGCGCAGCATCCTCCGCTTCCACGACGGGATCGGCTGGCTGATGCAGATCGCGATGTTCGTCGCGCTCGGCCTGCTCGTCTTTCCGAGCGACCTGCTGGGGGTGGCGCTGCCGGGCCTGGCGTTGGCCCTCGTCCTGATCGTCGTGGCGCGGCCGATCGGGGTGTTCGCCACGCTCGGGTTCACGTCGCTCCGCCGTCGCGAGATCGCCATGATCTCGTGGGTCGGACTCCGCGGCGCGGTTCCGATCGTGCTCGCGACCTACCCGCTCGTGTACGGGCTCGACGGCGCGTCCCTGATCTTCAACGTGGTGTTCTTCGTGGTGCTGGTGTCCGTGCTGGTGCAGAGCCCCCTGATTCCGTACGTCGCCCGCCGCCTCGGCGTCGACGAACCGATCCGGGAGGCCACGCGCTACCCGATCGAGATGGAGGAGTCGAGCGCGCTCGACAGCGACATGGTCGAGGTGCGCGTCCCCGACGGGTCGGACGCGATCGGACGCAAGATCCTGGACCTCGGGCTGCCGGAGCAGGTCCTGGTGGTCCTGATCGGTCGCGGGCGACGCTTCCTGGTGCCGCGCGGCGCGACCACGATCGAGGCCGGCGATACGCTCCTGGTGCTGAGCGACGCCGACGGCCTAGCCGAGCTCCGGAGGATCGTCGGCGGCGGCTGACGGACCGCGCCTCGGGTGGCGCGGTCCGCCTGGGCCTACCCGGCGGCGGCCCACGTCGTCGTCTCGGGCGTGATCTCGGTTCTGCCGATGGGCTCGATCGTCGGGACGTCGAGCCGTCGAGGTCCTTGCGTCCGGGCCGCGCGACGTGCCAATGTGCTCCCGATGTACTGAGTCGTCGCGGCCCTGTTCGGCGCCGATCGCGACGGCGTACGCCACGATTCCGAGGGTGGCGTAGGCCGCGAGCGGCCCCTTGCGCACGTCGAGCGCCATCGCCGAGCGGCCTCGTTGTCGATCGTCCAGGAGCACAGGAGGCTCCACTGGGTCCTCTGGGGTGGACCCGATCGAACGCGGAGCGTTCCATGCGGCTCATGCGTACGTTTCGAACGCCGACCACCCACGCGCGCTGTTCAGACGGTGCGCGTGCGTCTCGACCGAGGTCCAACCGTGTGGAACCTCGGTCTCAGAATCCCCCTACACCGTCGCAGATGTAAGGGACGGCTCGAGCTCCAGGGTCTCGAGGCACGTCCGTCGGTGCGGTCTCACGGCTGGCGACAAGGGATGACCGCTGGACGGACTCGTGATTCGAGGCGGAGCTTCCTTGTCCCATATGTGGGCCATGCGACCCATGATTGGGACGGTAGCGGTAGGGTCGGACATGGACCTTTCCGCTCCTCACCTGGCCGTGCTTCCGGAAGCCACGGGCAGCGTGCTGTCGGTGCTCGCGGGTACCCGCAGGCCGCTGAGCGGGCGCGAAGTGGCTCGGCTCAGTGGTGGCGCACGCAGTACGGTTGCGCGCTTGCTGCAGCGACTGGCGGAGCATGGCCTGGTGCGTGTTCAAGAAGCCGGGGCAGGCGCTGCGTTCCTCTATACGCTCAACCGAGAACACGTGGCTGCCGAGCCGGTCGTGGCGCTGGTGAGCCTGCGGCGGCATCTCGTCGACCGCCTCACGTCCGAGCTCGCGGAATGGTCGGTCCCACCGGTGCATGCGTCGCTCTTCGGTTCCGCGGCCCGGGGGGACGGCGGTACGGCCAGCGATGTCGACCTTCTCGTCGTGCGGCCGGATGCGATCCAAGAGGGCGATGCGCGGTGGCGGGCCCAACTCGATCGTCTCGCCGAGCTGGTGGTGCGCTGGGCAGGGAACGCCGCCGGAATCGCCGAGGTCTCGGTACAGGAACTGATGCGTCTTCAGGAGGAACGTCCTCCCGTCTTCGAGGAAATCGACAGGGATTCGATCACGCTCCACGGGCCGCACGTTCGTGAACTCGATCGGCGCTCGCGGAGATGAGCCGTGGCCGGGGAACGCGTACCCAGGCGTGTGGCCGTACGGAGGCGGGCACGCGGAGCCTGTCGGCCCAGAAGTTCTTGGAGGTGGCACGCCTCATCGAGGGCGAGGACGAGGGAGCCTTCCGAAGCGTCGCGGCTTCACTGGCCGTACTGGCCGGCATCGCTGCAGCGGATGCCGCCTGCTGCCGTGCCCTCGGCCGTCGATCGCGGGGCGACGATCATCACGACGCGGAACCGCTGCTCGCAACGATCTCCCCAGGCGGGGAAAGCGCTTCGATCGCGCTGCGCCGCCTCATCGACCTCAAAGACAAGGCGCAGTACGGGATCATTCACATCAGCCGCAACGACCTGAAGGTCGCGATGCGGCAGGCCGACAGGCTGGTCGAATTCGCAAAGGAGGTGATCCGCAGGTAGGGGTCGTCGGTCGCCTCTCGTCGGTACGAAAGGCTCGATGCGGCGCGTCGCTTCGAACCGCAAACCGATCGAGTCTCGCCAGCTTCGGTCAACGCCCGAGGTCGAAACCGACCACGATCCCGGCGCCGATCGCGACGGCGTACGCCACGATTCCGAGGGTGGCGTAGGCCGCGAGCGGCCCCTTGCGCATGCCGAGGGCCATCGCCGTCGCCGCCACCGCCCACACGCCGATCCACGGCGTGATCAGGGCGACCAGCGGCGGTCCGTAGCGCCGCGTCCAGCGCTCGAACCGTTCCGAGCGGCGGCCCTCCAGCCAGCGCCCCAGACGTTCGATGCGCGTCAGGCGCTGGTAGGCGAAGGCGATCAGGAACACCGGGGCGACGTTTCCGAGCACGGGCCACGCGACCGCCGACACCGGATCCAGCCCGAGCGCGAACGCCGCCGGCACCGCGGCGTAGATCTCGAGAAACGGGAAGAAGCCGAGGAACCAAGCGCTCGCCGCCCGCAGCAAATAGTCGACCATCGCGTTCCTCCCCTCGGCTCGCGCCGCCGGCCCGCGGCCGGCGCGTCCGAGGAGGCTATCCGACCCGTTCGCGAGGGTCGGGTCGCCCGGCGACGTCGCCGTCGCGGGCGTCGGCCCGTGCCATCCGCACCGCCTCGGCCCCGCCCAGCGGCAGCGACGCCATGAGCAGCGCGACCACGCCCGAGACACGGACCAGCGCCGAGACCGCTACGCCGTCGACGGCGCCGCCGCCCATGCCGGTCGAGAGGCCGGCGAAGGCGAGCTCCTGGACCCCCAGGTTGCCGGGCGTGATCGGGACGTAGGTGGCGACCTGCAGCAGCACGTAGAACGCGATCGCCTCGGCCAGGCCGACCGGCACGCCCAGCGCGGCGAAGGCGAGCCAGATCATCGCCGACGCCTGCACGAAGGCTGCGGTGGTCCAGGCGGTCACGCGGATCAGGTAGCGCCGGTCGCGCAGGCTGTCGAGGGTCAGCCGCAGCATGTCCGCGAGCCGGTCGCGCGCCCACGCCGCCGCTCGCCAGCGGTCCGGCGCGAGCGGCAGCACCAGCGCGCCGAGGAACGGGATCGCGGCGATCGCCGCCGCCCCGGCGGCGAGGCCCGACCAGAGCGGCACCGGACCGACCGCCGCTGCCGGGTTCGCGACCGCGATCACGCCCGCCCCGAGCGCGAAGGTGATCACCATCGCGATCCACGGCGCGTTCAGGAACGCCGCGACGAACGAGAGGTAGCCGATGCCGAAGCGGCGCTTCGCCTCGACGGCGCGGTAGACGTTGCCGCCCTGGGGCAGGAACAGGTTCAGGAACCGACCGAGCACGAACAGCCGCAGCCACGGTCCGAAGCCGATTCCGTGGTCGGCCAGCCGGATCAGCACAACGTGGAACCGTCCGCTCTGCACCACCAGGTAGGCGAACTGCATCGCGAGCAGGGCCAGAAGCGTCGCGGCGTCGACACGCAGGAGTACGGCCAGGTCGTCGCGACGCGCCACCACCAGCGCCGTCGTCGCCGCGAGCGCGAGGGCCAGGGCGATCCACGGTCCCGCGCGGCGCAGCCGCGCGACGCGACCGGCACGGGGCGGGCGGCGAGGGACGGTGCGTGGCGCGGCGTCGGGCATGCCTCCCGAGGGTAGCCGCG
>SLSQ01000221.1 GCA_007130355.1 Trueperaceae bacterium | reverse complement strand
GCGAACCGGCGGGGGCGGGCCCAGGCCCGCCCCCGACCTGCGCCGCCCCGCCGTGTCGGTGCCCGCGCCTCGCACCAAGGCAACGAACCCGTCGTTCCGTACCCTCTCGCTCCGACAGGAGGCACCGCCATCCTCGACATCCAAGGACTCGTCAAGCGCTACGGTCGCGGCGAGACCGCCCTTCAAGGGGTCGACCTGCACGTGCCGGCAGGCCAGGTCATGGCCCTCATCGGTCCGTCCGGCGCGGGCAAGAGCACCCTCATCCGGTGCGTCAACCGCTTGGTCGAGCCGACCGAGGGCACGATCACGCTCGGCGACCTCGAGCTCACGAAGCTCGGCAAGTCGCGCCTGCGCCAAGCCCGCGCGGAGATCGGCATGATCTTCCAGGAGCACGCCCTGGTCGACCGGCTCACCGTGATGGAGAACGTCCTCTCCGGTCAGCTCGGCAGCGTCGGCTTCTGGGCCTCGTACTTCCGCCGCTTCCCGACCGACACCGTCGCCCGCGCCTTCGAACTGCTGAAGCGCGTCGGGATCGAGGACCACGTCGACAAGCGCGCCGACCAGCTCTCCGGGGGGCAACGGCAGCGCGTCGGCATCGCCCGCGCCCTGCTGCAGGACCCGAAGATCCTGCTCATCGACGAACCGACCGCCAGCCTCGACCCGAAGACCTCCCGCCAGGTGATGCGGCTGCTGATCGAGCTCGCGCGCGAGAACGGCCTGGCCGCGATCATCAACATCCACGACGTGGCCCTGGCCACGCAGTTCGTCGAGCGCATCGTCGGCCTCCGCGAAGGCAAGGTCGTGTTCGACGGCCCGCCCGCCGACCTCGACGAAGCGGTCCTCACCGAGATCTACGGCGAGGAGGACTGGACCGCGCCCGCCAAGCGCGACGAGGACGAGGAGGACGCGGAAGAGGACGGCGACCCGCTCGACGTCCTGCCGCGCGGTGGGGTCGCAGGAGCACCGTGACGCGCCCCAAGCACGACCCGGCGGCCGGACGGTGGCGACCGCCCCCGCTGATCCCGAATCCGTGGTGGCGCTGGGCGCTGTACCTCGGCACGCTCGGCTACCTGGTGCTCGCGTTCGGCACCATCGACGTCGACATCCAGCGCGTGATCCGCGGGATGGAGCGGGTGCAGATCCTCTTCGCCGGCTTCCTGCAACCGGACTTCGTGTCCCGCTGGTCGTTCATCGTGGAGGGGATCCTCGAGAGCGTCACCATGACCGTGGTCGCCACCGCGCTCGGCATCGTGCTCAGCATTCCGTTCGCGTTCGGCGCCGCCCGGAACATCGCGCCGCTGCCGGTCTATCTGTTCTGCCGTTCGTTCATCGCCGTCTCCCGCTCGTTCCAGGAGATCGTGATCGCCATCTTCTTCGTGGTCATGGTCGGCTTCGGCCCGCTGGCCGGCGTGCTGACGCTCGCCTTCGCCACCATCGGCTTCCTGGGCAAGCTGCTGGCCGAGGACATCGAGGACATCGACGCGCGACCGCTCGAAGCGATCCGCGCCACCGGCGCCGGCTGGAGCAAGCAGATGGGGTTCGGGGTGGTGCCGCAGATCATGCCGCGCTTCATCGGACTCTCCGTCTACCGGCTGGACATCAACTTCCGCGAGTCGTCGGTGATCGGCATCGTCGGAGCCGGCGGCATCGGCGGGGCGCTGAACACCTCGATCTCGCGCTACGAGTACAGCACCACCGCCGCCATCATCCTGGTGATCGTGGCCCTGGTGTTCATCACGGAGTACGCCTCCGGAATCATTCGAAAGCGGGTGCAGTGACGTGCCGGTGAGCGAACGCGACGGAATCCCGATCTGGCGCAAGCGCACGCCGCGGCAGGCGCTCCTGACCTGGCTGGCCTGGATCGCCGGTCTGGTGATCCTGGTGATCTGCTTCCGCTTCATCTCCGGCCAGACCCTCTGGTTCTTCGTGACCGATGCGCCGCAGCAGGCGGCCGACCTGGTCGATCGCATGTTCCCGCCGCGGTGGGAGTACGCGAACCGGCTCTGGGGCGCCCTCTGGGACACGATCAACATCGCGACCCTGGGAACCCTGATGGCGCTGGTCATCAGCGTGCCGGTGGCGTTCCTGGCCGCCCGGAACACCACGCCGCATCCGATCGTCCGCGGGGCGGCGCTGTTCGTGATCGTGTTCAGCCGCTCGGTCAACTCGCTCATCTGGGCGCTGCTGCTCGTGAGCATCATCGGGCCCGGGGTACTGGCCGGAATTCTGGCGATCGGACTGCGTTCGATCGGGTTCTGCAGCAAGCTGTTGTTCGAGGCGATCGAGGAGACCGACCCGCGCCCGATGGAGGCCCTCGAGTCGACCGGCGCCAGCGGCGCGCAGGTGACCAGCTACGGCATCGTCCCGCAGGTGATGCCCGCCTTCGCCGGCATCAGCGTCTACCGCTGGGACATCAACATCCGCGAGTCCACCGTCGTCGGCCTGGTCGGTGCTGGAGGCATCGGGCTTCAGCTGGACGCCAGCATCAACTCGTTGGCCTGGGACCAGGTCTCCGTCATCTTCGCCCTGATCGTGGTGCTCGTGATCGGGTCCGAGTGGGTGTCCGCCAAGATCCGCGAGGCGATCCGGTGAGCGACGGGCCTCTCGCGCGCAAGCGCAGCCTGCTCTTCGATCTGGACGGGTGCATCTGGTTCGGCGACGTGCTGGCCGACGGAGCGGCGGAACTGGTGCGCGACCTGCGCGCCAGCGGCCGGACCGTCGGGTTCGTGACGAACATCAGCAGCGGACGCGCCCGTCAGATCGCCGAGAAGCTCACCCGCCTCGGGATCCCGACCACGCCGGACGAGGTGCTGATGCCGGTCGAGGCGTTGGCCGAGCATCCGCGCATGCGGGCCCGGCCCACGACGTTCGTGATCGGCCAGTCGGAGTTGCGGACCACCGTGGCCGAACTGACCGACGTGACCCACGATCCCGACCGGGCGGAGCTGGTGCTGTTGAGCCGCGATCCGCAGCTCCGGTACGACGATCTGGCCGATGCCCTGCAGCCGCTGCTGCGCGGAGCGCCGCTGCTGGCGCTCAACGTGGACCTGCGGGTGCCGGTCGCGGACGGTCGGATCCTGCCCGGGGCCGGCGCGCTGGCGACCGCCCTGGCCTCCGCCGCCGGAATCGAGGTCGAGGTGGTCGGCAAGCCGTCGCGGTTCTTCCTGGACACCGCGCTGCGGCGGTTCGGCGTCGATCGGGACGAGGCGGTGATGGTCGGAGACACCCTCGACTCCGACATCGCCGGCGGCCGAGCCGCCGGGCTGACCACCGTCCACGTCGGCGGCGATCTCCGCACGCTCCGCGACCCGGCGCCGCAGCCGGACCTGTCGCTCCCCGGCGTGTCGGGGCTGCGGGGGTTGCTCGGGCTCTGAGCGACGCACGGCAGGGCGCGCGGGGCGGTACCGTTCCTCAGGACATCGTCCCGCGCGCCGGGGGCCGCCCGGCGCGCCGCTCGACCGAGGGAGGACCCCCGTGACCCGATCCGAACCCGTCGCCCCCGAAGGTGCCGCCCACGAAGCTTCGTACGGCATGGACGACGCCCGCCGCCTGCTCCCGCGCGGGCTGGGGATCGCCCATCCGGTGCTGGTGGAGCGCGCGCTCGGCAGCGAGCTCTGGGACGTGGACGGCCGTCGCTACCTCGACTTCGTGGCCGGAATCGGCACCCTCAACACCGGACACGCGCACCCGCGGGTCCTGGCCGCGGCGCGCGCGCAGATGGAGCGGTTCACGCACACCGCCTTCCAGGCGGCTCCCTACGCCTCGTACCTGCGGCTCGCCGAGCGGTTGATCGCGCGGGCGCCCGTGCGCTCGCCGGCCAAGGCCGTGCTCTTCACGAGCGGCGCCGAGGCGGTCGAGAACGCCTGCAAGATCGCGCGTGCCGCGACCGGCCGGCCGGCGTTGGTGTCGTTCTCGGCCGGCTTCCACGGGCGCACGAACCTCGGCATGGCCCTCACCGGCAAGGTCCGCCCGTACAAGCAGAACTTCGGTCCGTTCGCGCCCGAGGTGCACCACGCCACCTACCCGGACCGGGTCCGCGGAGTCGATTCCGACGAGGCGCTGGCCCGCCTGGACGATCTGTTCGACGCGACCGTCGCTCCCGAGCGGGTCGCCGCGATCGTGATCGAGCCGGTGGCCGGCGAAGGCGGCTTCCTCCCGGCGCCGGCGCCGTTCCTGCGGGCGTTGCGCGAACGGTGCGACCGGCACGGCATCGTGTTGATCCTCGACGAGATCCAGACCGGGTTCGGCCGGACCGGCGCGATGTTCGCCACCGAGCACGCCGGCATCGAGGCCGACCTGGTCTGCGTGGCCAAGAGCCTGGCCGGGGGGTTCCCGCTCTCCGGCGTGGTCGGCGCGGCGGAGCTCATGGACGCGCCGGAGCCGGGGGGCCTCGGCGGTACCTACGGCGGGAACCCGGTCGCCTGCGCCGCCGCCGACGCGGTCCTGGACGTGATCGAGGAGGAGGACCTGATCCGGCGTGCCGACGCGATCGGCGCCCGGCTCAAGGCGGCGGCCGAGGGGTGGCGGGCCCGTTGGCCCACGATCCACGACGTGCGCGGGCCGGGGGCGATGGTCGCGATGGAGCTGGTCGACGACGGCGACCCCCGACGGCCCCGAGCCGATCTGGTGCGCCGCACGGTCGAGGAGGCCCGCGCGCGGGGGCTGCTGCTGTTCACTGCGGGGATGCACGGGAACGTCGTGCGGTTCCTGCCGCCGCTGGTGACGAGCGACGCCCAGGTCGACGAGGCGTGCGCCGTGGTCGAGGCGGCGCTGGAGGCGGCGCACGCCGCGACCTGACCGGACCGTCTCCCGAAGATGGGCATGGGGGCGCTCAGGTCCCTAGACTGACATCGCGTCGGGGCGCGCCCCCCGACCGGTCGACGGTCGCCGCCCCGGCTCGGGTCCGGAATCGGTCCCGGGCCGCGGCGCGATCGCGACCCATCGTCGAGGAAAGAAGGTTCCGTGATGACACTGGTTCGAGAACGCAGCACGCCCCGTGCCGCACGCTCCACGAACGCGTGGAGCCTCATGCCGGGGCTCCAGGAGTTGATGCACGAGTTCGAACCGACGTTCGGCGAACTGGCCAGCCCCCTGGCTGGCGGCGGATCGTGGGCCACCGGCTATCCGATCGACCTGTACGAGACCGCGAACGAGGTGATCCTCGAGATGGCCGTGCCCGGCATTCCGGTCGAGGACATCGACGTGTCGATCGAAGGACGGCAACTCACCATCCAAGGGCGACTGCCCGACAGCGAGACCGAGGCCGAGCGTCGCTACTGGCTGCGGACGATCCCGCGCGGCGAGTTCCGCCGCACCGTCACGCTCCCCGGTCCGGTGGACCTGGACGAGGTGCACGCCCGCGTCGACCAGGGCCTGCTGGTCCTGACCCTGCCGAAGGCCGCCGACGCCCGCGCCCGCAAGATCGACGTACGCGCCGGCTGACGCCGGACCGAACGACCCCACCCCGCGTGAACCGAAGAAGGCCCGCCGTGGCGCGACGGCGGGCCTTCTTCGGTTCATGCTAGCG
>SLSQ01000217.1 GCA_007130355.1 Trueperaceae bacterium | reverse complement strand
GCGACCGGCTCGCCCACCTCGAGGTCGACCACGTTCGTGTGGTGCAGCTGGCTGCTGTCCACGACGATCACCAGGCCCGGCCCGACCGCCTCGAGGACCGGTCCGGGATGGATCACCACGGCGGCGTCCTCGCCGATGCCGACGCCGACGTACTCGGGGTTGGTGGTGCCGACCTCCATCAGGCGCGTGAAGCGTCCGCGTTCCAGGAAGTGGCTGTCGATCACGATCCCCCGCGCGAAGGCCAGGCCCGCCGCCATCTTCACGGCCCCCTTGCGCAGCGCGTTCGCGGCGGCGCCGTCGTAGATCATGGTGGCGGTCAGCGCCGCCGCGCCCGCGCTGGTGCCGGCCACCACCGCTCCTTCGGCGTGCCGGTCGCGCATCGTCGTGAGGAACGGCGATCCGCCGAGCACGTTGGTGAGCCGAAGCTGGTCGCCGCCCGCGATGAAGATCAGGCTGCACCCTTCGAGGGGTGCCGCGCGCTCCGAGTCGTGGGCGGCGTTCCGGTCGGGTACGTCGAGGTGGTGCACGCGCCCGGCGCCGAGCGCCGTGAAGGCTCGGTCGTAGGCGGCGAAGGCGTCGTCGGGGAAACGGCTGGCGGTGGTGAGCACGCCGACTTCGAAGGGACCGTCCGGCACGAAGTCGAGCACGCGCTTGAGCACCTCCGACTCCGCCGTCCGGTCTTCGGCGCCGCCGATCGCGATCAGGGCACCGCTCGTGGGAGGGGTCATCGCTCGTCACGATATCCCGGCCGGATCGCGGTCTTGGTACGAAACGCGCGCACGCGAGGCGCGCGCGGGGTGCGGGACGGGTGGGAGGCCGACGCCCGCCCGAACGGGCGTCCGCTCACCCCTCGTCGCCGACCGGTACGAACGCGGCCATGACCAGGTAGCGGTGGCCGGCGCCGTCCTGGCGGTCGCGTGCTGCGTGGGAACGGTACCGCCCGAGCAGCGCGAGCAGGCCGTCCTGGAGCGCGCGAGCTTCGGCGTCGGTCAGGCGCACGTCGATCGCGAAGTCGTAGCCGAGCGGCCGCTCCGGGTCGGTCGGGTCCGCGCCGCGCCCGACCTCGGGGGCCCCTTCGAGCCACGTCTCTCCGCCCGCGTCCCGGTAGAGGCGCTGGCCGTCCCAGCCGAGCTTCTCGAACCGGCGGGCCTGGGCGCGCGCGATCCGTCGGATCGTGCCGTCGTAGGTGGCGGCGAACGCCTCCTCGAGCGAGGCGTGCGGCGTGCGGGCGTACGGGATCAGGTAGGCGTCGTGCCGTGACCGGTAGATCTTGATCGGACGCCCGGCGCGCGGTCGTTCGCGGACCACCGTCAGGAGTCCGGCGCGGAGGAAGGTGCCGACGCGGTAGCGGAGCGCGTCGGGGTTCAGGCCGGTCTCGCGCGCGACCTCGGCGATGCTCGCGTCGCGGGCCAGGAACGGGCGGAAGTAGCGGAGGGCCGTCGGGTCGACCAGCAGGCGGGCCTGCGTCGCGTCTTCGACCCGGTGGAACCTGGCCGCGGACGGTCTACCGGAATCTGGGGCTGTCACCTTCGGTAGCCTACCGCGCAGGCTGGCGGCATGAACGACGCGCCCCGCACCTCCCTCGCCGCTGCGCCCGCCACCGACCGAACGTCGTGCGCGCCGAGCGGCGCCGCCGCTCGCTCGGTGCGACGCCGCTACTACGCCGTGCACGCCCTCACCTGGTTCGCGGCGGTGCTGCCGATGCCGGTCCACGTACTGCTCGCCGCCGAACGCGGGTTCGACCTGCAGCAGATCGGCTGGACGATGGGGCTCTACGCCGCGACGGTCGCGCTGCTCGAACTGCCGACCGGCGGCCTGGCCGACGCGTACGGACGCAAGCGGATCGCCTTGGCGTCGGTCGCGGTGCACGCCGTCGCCTCGCTCGCGCTCCTCGTCGCGTTCGATCCGCCGGCCCTGTTCGCCTACGCGGCGCTGCTCGGGCTGGCGCGGGCGCTCGGTTCGGGCGCGCTGGCGGCGTGGTTCGTCGATGCGCTACGCGAGGCGGGCGCCGAGGCGGAGGTGCAACCGTCGCTCGCGGGGGCCGGAACGGTCCAACTGATCGCGCTCGCGGCCGGCACCCTGGCGGGCGGCGCGATCCCGATGGCGTTCCCGCACCTGGCGGTCGACGTCGGATCGGTGTGGACGCCGCTGGCGACCCCGGTCGCGGCGTCGGTGGCGATGCACGGGGTCGCCCTCCTCGCGACGGCGATCTGGATCCGGGAGTCCCGGCGGACCCGTTCGGACACCGACGGCGCCGGGCGGACCCACGGACCGGCGGCGCTCCTCCGCGACGCCTGGACCTTGCTGCGGACCCGTCCGGTGCTGCCGCTGCTCCTGGCGACGCAGGCGGCCGCCGGCTTCGCGCTCTTCACCCAAGAGACGTTCTGGCAGCCGTTCCTGAGCGCGCGCCTCGACGATGCGACGGACCGGACCTGGATCTTCGGGGCGGTACTTGCGGGCAGCTTCCTGGCCGGGACGGTCGGCAATCTGACGGCGGCGGTCGTGGGACGCCGTGCGCGTGGCCGTCACGCCGACCTGGCGGCGGCCGCGGTCGTCGTACAGGCGGCGGCGCTCGCAGGACTCGCGACCGGCCCGGGGGCCGCGGGCGCGATCGCCTGCTTCTGGCTCGCCTACGGCGCGATGGGGGTCGCAGCCTCTCCGCTCGGGACGCTCTTCCATGCGGAGGTGCCGTCGGGGCGTCGCGCGGCGATGCTGTCGCTGCTGTCGCTGACCGGCTTCGCCGGCTCGTTCGTCGCGAGCCTGCTCCTCGGCGCGGTCGCGCAGACGGCGTCGCTCGCCGTCGCCTGGGGACTCGCTGCTGGCGCCCTGGCGTTCGGCGCTGCGGTCCTGGTGCGGGCCGGTCGCCGTGCCGCCGTGCGCGTCGCGGCACCGGGCGACGCTGCCGGCTGACCGGACGCACGGTGCACCGCCCGGACCGACGTTCGCACCGCCGATCGAACCTCCGATCGTACTCCGAACCGCCGACCGGACAGGGTCGCCGGCACCGATCGGCTATCGTTGCCGGGGATGGAATCGTTCGAGTCCGGGCTCGCGAAACTCAAGCGCACGATCTACGCGAGCGTCCTGCCCATCGCCGGGATCGGGGCGATCGCCGTGGGCCTGACCGGCGCGCGCGAGGCGGAACGTGCCACGGCGGTCTGGCTGGTTCCGATCGTGCTCGGCGTCGTCATCCTGCTCGCCTGGGCGGCGCTGCTTCGGCCCGGGTCGGAGGTGCTCCGGATCGAGCGCAGGCTCCTGATCGCGACCGGAGCCGCCTATCTGATCGCGCTCGGGACCGCGGTGACCTCCGCCTGGACCGTCGGTGGCGACGAGGTCACCAGCCTGATCCGGGTCGGTCTGTGGACGCCGGTCCTGGTCGCGTTCGCGTTCCTCGCCTGCCCCGTGTCGGTCGCCCGCTGGCTCGCCTGGACCGTCTGGACGACCTTCACGTCGGTCGTCGCGGCGATGTTCGTGTTCTCCGGGCAGGTCGACGCGGCCTCGGCGACGACGCTGCTCGAGACGGTCGTCGTGCAGGCGGTCGCGATCGTGATGATCCAGGGCATCGTGTACGTGGCCAGCACGGCGATCGATCGGGGCGACCGGCTGGCGGCCCAGGCGAACGTCGATCCGCTCACCGGCCTGCCGAACCGGCGCGCGGCCGAGGAACACCTGAGCCGGGAGCTGGTGCGGGCCGAACGGTACGGGCGACCGCTGTCGCTGATCTGGTTCGATCTCGACCGGTTCAAGGAGGTCAACGACGTCTACGGCCACGAGGCGGGCGACCGCGTGTTGGCCCGGGTCGGCGACGCGCTCCGGAGCGACCTGCGCGAGCACGACCAGCTGGCACGCTGGGGCGGCGAGGAGTTCGTGATCGTGCTGCCCGAGCAGGGGCTGACCGACGCCGTGCGCACCGCCGAACGTCTGCGGGCGCGCTTGGCGGACCACGAGATGGGCCTGCCGGACGGGATCCGCGTGACGGCGAGCTTCGGCGTCGCCGAGCGGGCGGAGGAGGAGGCGCCGCGCGACCTGCTCCGGCGGGCCGACACGGCGATGTACGCCGCCAAGCACGCCGGTCGGGACCGGGTCGAGGCCCATCGGCCCACGGCCGTTCCGATGGCGGACGGGCCGACCGGACCCGGATCGGCGCAGGTCGGCCCGTCGCCGAACGCTCCGCAGGAGCGGTAGGCCGACGTGGACCCGTTCGCGACCCGTGCCGTCCTGAAGCGGCGCATCTATCTGGTCACGCTGCCGCTCGCGGCCTGCCTCGCGGGCGTCGTCGGCGTGAGCGGGTACCTGGAGCCGGGGCTGAACACCCGGTTCTGGTGGATTCCGGTGCTGGTCGCGATCGGCCTGGTCATCGCCTGGGGCGCGGTCTGGCGCCTGCCGGAGCGGGTGGGCGGAACGGAGCGGTGGCTGCTGGGCGGCAGCGTGGTGGCGTGGCTCTTCGTGCTGACCTCGACCGTCGTGCCGGTCGCCGCCGCGGACGTGCACACCCTGGTGCGCGCCGGAATGTGGCTCCCGGGCGTGGTGGCGCTCGCCTACCTGGCCTTGCCGGCGGCCGCGGCGACGGGACTGGCCGCCGCGGGCTGGTCGGCGTTCGCGCTGGCGATCGCGACGGTGGTCGCGTTCCAGGGCGGCGTCGCGACGCCGGACGTGGGGACGATGGTCGAGGCGCTTCTGGTGCACGCCATCGTCCTGATCCTGATGCGGGGCCTGGTGCACGTGACGGACGGGACGCAGCGGCACGCCGACCGCTGGGAGTCGGTCGCCGCGACCGACGCGCTCACCGGGCTTCCCAACCGGCGCGCCGCCGAGGAGCAGCTGCGTCGTGAGCTCGGTCGGGCCGAGCGGTACGGCGGGGACGTGTCGGTCGTCTGGTTCGACCTGGACCGCTTCAAGGAGGTGAACGACGTGCACGGGCACGAGGCGGGCGACGCCGTGCTGCGGGAGATCGGTGCGGCGCTGCGCCCGGAACTGCGGGCCTCCGACGTGCTGGCGCGCTGGGGCGGCGAGGAGTTCGTCGCGATCCTGCCGGAGCAGGACCGCGCGGCGGCCGCCCGGACGGCCGAACGGCTGCGCGCCACGCTCGAGGCGCATCCGATGATGGAGGCGGTCGGGACCGGCCTGCGCGTCACCGCCAGTTTCGGCGTGGCCTGGTGGCGGGCGGGGGAGGCGCCCCGCGACGTGCTGCGGCGAGCCGACCGGGCGATGTACCGGGCGAAGGAGGAGGGACGGAACCGGGTGGCGGTGTCGGGACCGGACGGGACGCCGGACGGCGAGCCCGGCGAGCGCGCGGGCGCGGTCGGCCGCCGCGTCAGGGGTCGCTGAACGGCACCGCCCCGCCCAGCGCGACCTGGCCGAAGGTCGCCGACGGCATCGGGCGACCGAAAAAGTACCCCTGCAGCCAGGTGGCGCCTTCCCAGTAGAGGAAGTCGGCCTGGGTCTTGGTCTCGACCCCCTCGGCGATGATCTTCAGGTCGAGCGACTGGCCCATCGCGATGATCGTGCGCACCAGCGCGAAGTTGCGGGGGTTCTCCGGCACGTCCTCGAGGAAGCTGCGGTCGATCTTGACGATCTGGAACGGCAGATGCTGCAGCTGGCCCAGGTTCGAGTAGCCGGTGCCGAAGTCGTCGATGGCGAGGGTGACGCCCAGGTCGGCCAGACCGTTCAGGACGCGGGCCGCCTCGAGCGGGTGCTGCATCGCGAAGGTCTCGGTCACCTCGGCGACCACGTTCGCCGGGTTCGCGCCGGTGTCCTCCAGGGCGCGCTTCAGGTCGTCCACGAAGTCGGGCCGTTCGAGCTGTCGGGCCGACAGGTTCATCGACAGGTGCAGCTCCGGGGAGCTGCGGTTCCAGCGGCGCAGCTGCGCGAGCGCCTCGCGCTGGAGCCACGCCTCCATCTCGACGATCAGGCCGGTCTGCTCGGCGGCCGGAATGAAGTCGCCGGGCGGCACCAGTCCGCGGGTCGGGTGGCGCCAGCGCATCAGAGCTTCGGCGCCGATGACGGCGTGTCCTTTGGCGTCGACCAGCGGCTGGTAGTGCACCTCGAGCTGCTCCAGTTCGGTCGCGCGCCGCAGCTCCGCCTCGAACGACGCCATGTGCGCGCGGCGCTGGACCAGCTCCGGATCGAATACCGCCCAGCGCGCGCCGCCGCCGCTCTTGGCCTGGCCGAGCGCGACGCCCGCGTCGTGCAGGAGCTCCTCCGCGTTGCGGTCGGCCCGGATTCGGGCCACGCCGAGGCTGGCCGAGGCGGGCAGGTCGTGACCGTCGAGGCGGGGCGTGCCGGCGACCAGCTCCTGGACCCGTTCGGCCACGCCGTCCAGGTGCGCATCGTCGGCGACGTGCCGCAGGAGCAGCGCGAACTCGTCGCCGCCCAGGCGGGCCGGCATGTCGTCGGGGCGGACGGCCCGCTCGAGCCGACGCGCCATCCAGCGCAGCAGCTCGTCGCCCGCCCGGTGCCCGTAGCGGCCGTTCACGTCCCGGAAGCCGTCGAGGTCGCAGAGGAGGACCGCGACCGGCTCGCCGGCCGAGACGGCCCGCTCGAGCTCCCGCAGGAACGCCCGTCGGTTCGGCAGCCCGGTGAGCGGGTCGAGGTGCGTGTGGTGCTCGATCAGGCGCGCCTGGCGGCGCACTTCGGTGACGTCGTGGAGGATCGTCACCGCGCCGTGCGCCGGGCTCCCGCTGCCGTCCCTGAGCGGCAACGCGTCGGCCTGCAGCCAGCGCGTCCCGTCGTGCGTGGCGATCCCGAGCACCACGTCCCGGACCGCGTCCCCTTCGGCCAACGCCCGCACCGCGGGCCAACGGTCGCGGGCGAGCGGCTTGCCGTCGGCGTCGATCCAGGGGCTGCCCTCGCCGTTCGTGGCGGTGGGCCCCTCGAGCCGCGAAGCGTCGACGAGCCGACGGGCGGCCGGGTTCGAGTCACGGACCGAACCGTCCGGACCGTGGATCAGGACGCCCACCGTGAGGGCGTCCAGGAGGGTGCGCTGGTCGGAGTCGCGGCGCCGTTCGTCGGTGCGGTCGCGCCCCTCGATCAGGAGCAGGCCGCTCCCGCCGGCGGCGGCGGCGACGGCGCGGACGGTGAGGTCGGCGTGGCGCAACCCGTTCGGCGTGAACAGGTCGGCGTGCGTGCGGTAGGCCTCGCCCGCCCCGGCGAGCTCGACGGCGGTGCGGAGCTCCGCCTGAAGCTCGCTCGCGCCGGAGAACCAGGGGCCGTCCCAGACCGGTCGCCATACGACCGAGGCGCGCTCGGCGTCGACGGCGTCGAGCGCGGCGTCGTTGGCGTCGGCCAGCATCCCGTCCGGCGTGACCAGCCAGAGCCACATCGCGCGGGTCTGGAAGATCGCGTGGAACGGACTGCCGAACCGGTCGGCCCGTGCCGTGGGTGCTTGGGTGGCGCGCTCGGGATCGATCGGGACGCCCTCCTATCCGGAGCGCCCAGCCTACGCGCCACGACGCACGTCCTGCAGCCGATTGCCTCACACGCGGCGCGGACGCGGGGGCTTCGGTACGTTCCCGTCCCCGAAAGCTCGAGCCGCGCCCGGAATCGGATCCGGGCGCGGCTCGAGGGCGGTGGGGCGTGTCGGGGCCGCGGCGGCGCCGTCAGTTCCGGCGGCGTTCCGACTCGTTCCGGAAGTAGAGGTAGGTCTCGTTCCCGGGCGCCAGCTCGACGGCGTTGGCGTAGTGCCGTTCGGCGGCGAGGTACGAGCCGCGTTCGAAGGCGATGCGCCCGCGCCACGCCCACGCTTCGGCGTACTCCGGGTTCGCGTCGGTGGCGCGCTCGAACGAGCGTGCGGCGGCGTCCAGGTCGCCCGCTTCGTAGTGCGCCACGCCGGCACGGAACCGGTTCGCGGCGTCGACGCCGTGGCGGGTCTGGTCCTCGGCGAGCGTCAGGAAGTAGCGGGCGCGCGCGTCGTCGGGATCCTGCTGCACCACCGCCTCCCAGTACGGGATCGCGTCGACCGGCCGTTCCTGTTCCATGCGGATGCGGCCCATCCAGACGCGCGACTCCTTGCTGAACGGCACCGCGTCGAGGACCTCCATGTGGATGCGGGCGGCCTCCTGCAGGTCGCCGCGCTGATAGGCGGCGTACGCCATCTCTTCGCTGACCCGCAGGAAGAGGGGCGACTGGACGGCGTCGAGGGAGTACCCGCGCGCCAGGTAGTCGTGCCACGCGTTCAGCGCACGGGCGTAGAAGTTGCTGCGGCTGTACGTCTCGGCCAGGAGGCCGAGGGTGCGTCGGTCGCTGGGCGCCGCAGAGGCGGCTTCGCGGGCGCGACGGATCGCTTCCGCCCAGAGCGGCTGGTCCGGGTAGGCGGACACGTCGGCGTCGATCGCGCGCTGCAACGCGGTGCGCGCCTCGTCGTAGGCGATGCGGGCCGGTTCGGAGAGGTCCTGCTGCTGCGCGACCGCGGCCGGAGCGAGCGCGAAGGCGGCCAGGACGGCCACGAGCGCGAGTCGGAGGGGACGGTCGAAGATCGAGACGAAGCGTGCGGGCACGTGAGCCTCCTGCTGGGGCCGCGGGGCGGTGCGGCCGGACCCTCGGCGGCTGCGGCAGGGTCGGCCGGTACGTTCCTGGCGCCATGCTAGTACGGACGGTCCGTGGCGCAGGTGATGCGGAGCCGAGAACGATGAGTGCGGTTCGGGGTGCGGTGGGACGCGGTCCGGCGCAGGTCAGGGGCCGGTCGGGCCGGTGCGGCGGAACGGATCGGTGCGATGGAGCACGGCGTCCGCCTCCGGACCGTCGAGCCAGTCGACGAACGCGGCCAGCGCCCGTGCGCGATGGCTCACGCGCGCCTTCCGCTCCGGCGTCGCCTGGCCGAAGGTCGTGCCCAGGTCGCGGCTCAGGAACACCGGGTCGTAGCCGAAGCCGCCGACGCCGTGCGGGCCGGCGGCGATCGTGCCCTCGCAGCGCCCCTCGAAGGTGCGGATCTCGCCGTTCGGGGCGGCGAGCGCGAGCACGCTGACGAAACGCGCCGTACGTTCGGCCTCCGGGACGTTCCGCATCTTGGACAGCAGGTGCGCGATCCGTTCGCCGTCGCTGAGGCCCGCGCCGCCGAAGCGGGCGGACCGAACCCCGGGGCGTCCGTCCAGGGCGTCGACCTCGAGTCCCGAGTCGTCGGCCAGGGCGGGCAGACCGGTGGTGGCGGCGACGTGTCCTGCCTTGATCAGCGCGTTGGTTTCGTAGTCGGCGCCGTCCTCGGGCGGGAAGGTGGACACGCCCGCCTCGGCGGCGCCCACGACCTCGAACGGGCGGTCCTCGAGCGCGGCGCGCAACTCCTGGATCTTGCCCGGGTTGCCGCTGGCGAGGACCAGCCGGAGGGGGGATCGGTCCGGGCCGGTCACGGCAGGCGTCCCTCGACGGCCCGGAACGCCGCCCGGGCCCCGGCGATGCCGCGGCCGACCAGGCCGACGTACGTCTCCGCCTCGAGCGGCCCGCCCTCGGTGCCGCCTTGCACCTCGATCAGGCGTCCGTCGGCGGTGGCGACCACGTTCAGGTCGATCGTCGCGGCGTCGTCCTCGGCGTGGTCGAGGTCGGTGACCGGACGGCCGTCGAGGAGTCCGACGCTCACGGCGGTCACGTCGCAGCGGAGCGGCCACTCGGCGAGCGTCCCGTCGCGCACGGCGCGGTCGGCCCAGGAGCGGAGCGCCGCGTAGCCGGCCAGGATCCCGGCGCAGCGGGTGCCGCCGTCCGCCTGGAGCACGTCGACGTCGACCGTCAACGTCCGCTTCGGGAGCAGGGCGAGGTCGACCGAGGCGCGCAGGGCCCGCCCGATCAGGCGTTGGATCTCGAGCGTGCGGCCGCCGGCGTGGAGGCGCTCGCGCGGGCGGCGGGAGCGGGTCGCGCGCGGGAGCAGGGCGTACTCGGCGGTGAGCCAGCCGCCGCGGGTGCCGCGGCCGCGCAGGTGGGGGGGCAGGCGGTCGTCGACCGAGACGGTGGCGTGCACGCGGGTGTCGCCCCACTCGACGAGGGCCGATCCCTCCGCCCAGCGGTTCGGTCCGGCCGTCAGCTGGAGGGGTCTCAGTTCGTCGTCGCCGCGTCCTTGGCGCATCGCCGGAGGGTACCACCGGGTCCCGCGTGCCGCCGACGCTACATACCCCCATGGGGTATGTGCTACGGTCGGGATCACGAAGGAGGAACGCCATGGCGTACCTGAACGAAGAGGTCCAGAACCAGATCCGCCCGCTGCTCGACGGCCTCGCCCACGAGGTCGAACTCAAGGTCCTCACCGGCGGCGACCTGGTCGTCCCCGGCCGCGACGCGACCGGACACCAGGCGGAGACCCTCGGCCTGCTCCGCGAACTGGCCGAACTCAGCGACAAGATCACCGTCACCGAGGCGCCCATCGCCTCCGACGCGGAGGCGCAGGCCGCCGGCATCGACCGGGCCCCCACCATCCTGTTCCGCCGCAAGGGCGAGACCCGGACGAACCTGCGGTTCGCGGGTCTTCCCTCCGGCTACGAGTTCACCACCCTCCTCGAAGCGATCCGCCTGGTCGCCGCCGACGAGGCGCCGGAGGACAAGGTCGGCCAGCTCGACGCGCCGGTCACGCTGCAGACGTTCGTGACCCCGACCTGCCCGTACTGCCCGCAGGCGGTCGTCACCGCCTTCGAACTCGCGCTCGCGAACGAGCGCGTGGTCGCCGAAGGGATCGAAGCGAACGAGTTCCCAGTCCTGAGCCAGCGCTACCGCATCAGCAGCGTTCCGGACACGATCGTCGGCGGCGACGCCGAACGGCGCGTGCTCGGCGCGCAACCGAAGCGCCAGTTCGTCGAGGCGGTGCAGGGAGCGACCGGAGCCTGACCCCCGGACGTGGCACCATGGGCCGCATGCGCGCCGCCGTCCCGTCCGACGCCTCTGGGTCCGACGCCCCCACGATCGACCTCCTGATCCGTCCGACCGGCGAGCTCACCGTCAAGGGCCCCCGCACCGTCCCGGTGTTCCTGCGCGCCCTGCGGAGCGCCGTGCGCGACGCGCTCAAGCGGGCCGGCCTCCGGCCCCGGGTGCGGCTCGCCCACCGGCGGCTCGAGGTCCGCATCCCGGTACCGGACGGCGGGGTCGACGCGGCACGCCACCTCGCGCGCGAGGCGCTCGCGCGCGTCTTCGGCGTCGGTTCGTTCAGCTTCGTGACGGCCTCGTCCCGCGCCGACCTGGACGAGATCGTGGCCATGGCGACGCGCCATGCGCGCGACCGGGTCCGGGGCCGCCGCTACGCGGTGCGCTGCCGCCGCGCCGGCCGGCACCCGTTCCGCTCGACCGACGTCGAGCGGGCCGTCGGGGCGGCCCTGAACGACGGCGCGACCGTCGACCTCGACGATCCCGACGAGGTCGTGCACCTCCAGGTGGTCGACCGGCGCGCGCTGCTGCACGGACCGCGGATCGCCGGCGCGGGCGGACTCCCGGTCGGGACCGGGGGCCGCGCCCTGGTGCTGCTGTCGGGCGGGTACGACTCGGTCGTCGCGGCGTGGGCGCTGCTGAAGCGCGGCGTGGCGGTCGACCTGGTGCACTTCCGGCTGGCCGGTCGCTCGGACGAGCGCCGCGCCCTGCAGGTCGCGAAGCTCCTGAGCGACCGGTACGCCTCCGGAAGCCGCCCCGAACTGCACGCCGTCGATTTCACGGACGTGGTCGCCGACCTGCGGCGGCACGGCGACGACGGGCACGCGCAGCTGCTGCTCAAGCGCCGCATGCTGCGCGCCGCCGACGCGGTCGCCGACCGGCTCGAGCGGACCGAAGCCGAAGCGAGGGCCGCCGGTCGCTCCCGGCACCGCTGGGCGCGCATCGACGCGCTCGTGACGGGGGAGGCGCTGGCGCAGGTGTCGTCGCAGACGTTGGCGAACCTACGCGCGCTGGACGGCGCGGCCGAGCGTCCGGTCCTGCGGCCGCTGCTGGCGATGGACAAGACGGAGATCATCGAACGGGCCGAGGCGATCGGCACCGCCGCCCTCTCGGCCCGCGTGCGCGAGACGTGCGGGATCGCGGCCGGGCGGGTCGAGACCCGGGCCGAACCGCGGCGGGTGGACGACCTCGAGGGCGCCCTGGACCACGCCCTGCTGCAGCGAGCCGTCCAGGACGCCGTCCGCTGGCCGCTCCGGTCGCTCCGGGCGGAGGAGCTGACGTTGCCGTACCTGCAGGTCGACCGGCTGCCCGACCGGGCGGTGGTGCTCGAGTGCAGCGCCGGGCCGCGCGCCGCCGGCGGCGGACCCCCCGGCTCCGTGCACCTGCCGGTCGAGGCGATCGCCGAACGCCGACACGAGTTGGACCCGGACCGGACCTACGTCACCACCTGCCCGTTCGGGACGAGGAGCGCGCACGCGGCGGAGATCCTGCAGCAGCTCGGCTTCGACGCCTACGCCTTCCGCGGCGGCACCGGCGCGCTCGAAGCGCACCTCGAGCGCCGCGCGGTGGAGGCGGCGCAGGCGACGGCGCCGGACGCCTGAAGGAGGTGGTCAGGCGGCGAGGTGGGTCGCCTGGCTCATGGCGACGTACAGGGCGATCCACGTCCCGTTCGCGAACGCTCCTGGCCAGATCCGACCGGTCGCGCGGAAGAGGACCGTCGACAGCAGGCCCGCGACCGGAAGCAGCACCAGGAACTGGATCGCCACGATCGTGAGGAGCGGCTCTCCGAACGGCAGCGGCCGACCGGCGAAGAGCGGCACGTACTGCCACGCCAGGAAGCCGGCGAAGCCGGCCCCCAGCAGCACGCCGTTCATGACGGTCGCGCCCCGGTCGTCGTCGCTGCCGGCCGAGCGGAGCTGCCCGTGGAGCACCAGCCCCAGCACCAGGAAGAACGCCACGAAGAACGGCAGGACCGCCGCGGCCGCCACCAGCCGGTCGGCGTCGAGCGGCCGGACGGCCACCACCCAGGCCCGGAAGTCGGTCCCGAACGCCAAGCGCGTGAGCGCGAGCAGCAGGTAGGCGCTGCCGACCGTCGCGGCCGCGAGGCCGAGCGACCGGAGCGCGCCGCCTCGCAGGCCGACCCCCGCGAAGCCGGCCCTGCGGCCGGCGACGAGGAACCAGAGCAGGAAGAGCACGAAGGCGATCGCCGCGTTCGCGACCGCCCAGAAGGCGACGCCGTTGGTGATCTCCTGCGGGAACCAGGGGCCGACCGGGAGCCAGTCGCTCGCGGCGTTCTGCAGCGGGAGGTAGGTCACGATCGGCACCACCGCCAGCACCGCCGCACCGGCCCACCAACCGAGGCCGCTCGCCCCGCCCGCCTCGGCGGGAGGGGCGCGCAGCGGCGCGAAGGCGGGCGCCCGCAGCCAAAGCCCGCCCGCGGCGATCAGCATCAGGAAGAAGCCGAGCAGCCCCATGCCGGTACCGATCTCCTTCAGGTGCCAGAGCTGATCATCGGACGGAAGCGGGTTCGGTGCCGGCACCGTGCGCTGCACCCACTCGATCACCGGCGCCACGCCGGAGGGCGTGACGTGGTTCATCGGGTGCGTCTGCTCCGGCTGCGCCAGCCAGCGGGCGGTGCCCTCCTCCAGGTCGCCGTAGAGGACGCCGGGCACGACCGGATCGTCGGTGCCGAACAGCGTCCGCATCTTCTCGGTCGCCGGCGCGGTCGCGCCGCTGGGCGCGCCCCACATCAGGTCCGAGAACTCGTCGTAACGAGCGTAGATCAGCCCCAGGTTCCGGGGGGCGTCGGCGGTGCCTTCCGGCGCCCCGAAGGTTCCGGTGGAGGAGCCGGAGATCACGATCGAGGCGTAGTCGTCGGGGCGGGCATCGGCGGCGATCAGAGCGGCCCAGCCGCCCATCGAGTGGCCGGACAGCACGATCCGGTCCGGATCGACCATCGGCAGCGACCGCAGCCAGTCGAGCCCGTCCGGCCCGCCGAAGCCGGCGCCGAAGGCGGGCGGAGCGGCGTCGCCGTGTCCACGCTGGTCGAGGGCGAGCACCACGTAGCCGCGGCGCGCCAGCTCGATCGCGTACGGCGATTGCGTCTCGCGGTCGTTCAGGTAGCCGTGGATCGCGAGCACGCCCGGCGCCGGCGCCTCGGCCGTGGCGCCGGCGGGAAGGTAGACGGTGCCGGACTGACGGGCGCCGTCCGGCGCCAAGCGCGTCACGTCCCGAACCGACACGGTGCCGAAGTCGGTGCGGACCAGGTCCGCCACGTAGCCGCCGCCGAGCGCCAGGATCGTGGCCAGCAGGGCCAGCAGCACCGAGCCGGGGGCGCGGCCGTTCTGCGGATCGGTCATGAGAACCTCCTGAGAGGCCAACGTAGCATCCGCTTCGTGCGGGCGCGGCGGGTCACCGTCGTCCGTGGCCGGTCCGGCCGACGTCCGGGAGCGGGGGCCGCCGCCGCAACCAAGCGTCCAGGTCCTCCGGCGGCATCGGCCGCGCGAGCCGGAACCCCTGCACCTCCTGCACGCCGGCCTCGGCGACGACGCGCCACTCTCCGTCGGTCTCGACCCCTTCGGCGATCACGGCCAGGCCCAGGTCGAGGCCGAGGCGGACGATCGTGCCGAGGACCGCCCGGTCGACCGCACGTTCCGGGGCTCCGTCGTCCAGGCCCGCGATCAGGCTGCGGTCGATCTTGATGCCCGACACGGGGAGGCGGCGCAGGTACGACAGGTTGCTGTGGCCCATGCCGAAGTCGTCGAGCAACACGCGGGCGCCGGCGTCGACCAGGGTGCGCAGGCGGGTGGCGGTCGACGCGGCGTCGGAGAGCGCCACGCTCTCGAGGACCTCGATCTCGACCGCGGAGACCGGAACGCCCGCCTCGGCACAGGCGTCGCGGACCTCGTCCCCCAGGTCGGGGCGAGCGAGCTGCAGGGCGCTGAGGTTGACCGCCACGCGCAGGTCGGGGTGCCCCCCGTCGCGCCAGGCGCGCAGCAGTCGGCAGGCACGCCGCAGCACGGTACGACCGATCGCATGGATCAGCCCCGACGCCTCGGCGACCGGGAGGAAGGTGCCCGGCGGCAGCAGGCCGCGCTCCGGATGGTCCCACCGGAGCAGCGCTTCGACCGCGACCACGCGTCCGCTCGCCAGCTCGACGCGGGGCTGCACGTGCACCCGGAACCGGTCCTCGGCCAGGGCGGCGCGGAGCCCCTCCTCGAGGAGCAGCCGATCGCGCGGAGCCCGCTCCATCGAGATGGCGAAGCGAGCGACCGACGCCTTGCCCGTCGACTTCACCTGGTACATGGCGACGTCGGCGCGGCGGATCAGGTCCTCGGCGGTGCGTCCGTCCCGGGGCGCCACCGCCACCCCGACGCTGGCGGTGACGTGCAGATCGTGCCCGGACGAACGGATCGGCTTCTGCAGCGCCTGTTGGAACCGGCCGGCGACGGCGAGCGCGTCCGCTTCGGCCGTGGGGCCGACGAGGATCACGGTGAACTCGTCCCCGCCGAGCCGGGCCACGATCCGGTCCGGACCGGCCGCCGCGGTCAGGCGTGCGGCGACCGTCCGCAGCACGTCGTCGCCCGCCCGGTGCCCGAGCGAGTCGTTGATCGGCTTCAGGTCGTCGAGGTCGACGAACAGCACCGCCAGCCGGACCTCCGAACCGTCGCTCGACCCCGCTGCCGCCGCGACCGCTCCGGGGTCGGTCCCCTCACGGCGCACCGACGCGCCGGTCGGTCGGTCCGATTCCAGGTGCGCATCCAGCGCAGCGGCCAGGTCCTGGTGGAAGCGGACCCGGTTCGCGAGCCCGGTGAGTCCGTCCTGGTAGGCGAGCGTGTGCGTGCGCGCCTCGAGCTCGAACCGTCGCAGGAGCGACGCCGCGTGCGCCCCGAAGATGCGGGCCATCTCCATCGACTCCTCGCCGAACGCGTCGCGCGACCGGAACGAATCGAGCGTCAGGTAGGCGCGCGGTTCGCCGTCGACCACGACCGGAATGACGATCGCGGAGCGGATCTCGCGGTTCCGTCCGGCCTCGGCGAGGATCTCCGCGTCGCGCGGCGTGCCGCGCTTCGGGGGCGGCAGCGGGGCCCGTACGATGCGGGGGTGGAGGCCGTCCGCGCGGTACGCGAAGCCGGCGTCGTCCGGGTGGAACCGCACCCGGCGCAGCAGCTCCAGGTCGTAGTCGACGACGGCGACGAAGGCGTAGCGACCGTCCGCCTCGCGCAGCACGAGCGCGCCGGCCTCGGCCCCGGGGATCGAGCGGACCGAACGTTCCAGCAACTGGCGATAGAACGTCTCCGGTGCGTCGTGTTCGGTGTGGCTCGCCTCGACCAGCTCGAGGACGTTCCGTCGGAACTCGGCCAGGCGCTCGAGCCGACGTTCGCGCTCCTCGAGGGCCTCCGCGCGCAGGACGCGATCGTGCACGTCGACGACGGTACCGACGTGCCCGAGGAAGGTCGCGTGCTCGTCGAAGCGCGGCCGGCCGATCTCCGTCACCCATCGGTAGCCGCCGTCGGCGGAGCGGAGCCGATAGTCGTGCCGGTACGGAAGCCGGTCGCGGATCGCGGACCGGTAGGTCGCGCGCGACGCCTCGATGTCCTCGGGGTGGACCACCTGGGCCCACGATCCGCGCAGGGTGGCCTCTTCGGAGAGGCCGGTCATCTCGTACCAGGCGCGGCTGAAGAACTCGGCCCGGCCTTCCGGGCCGGAGATCCAGAGCACCGCCGGCGAAGCGTCGGCGATCAACCGAAAGCGTCGGTCGCGCTCCTCGCTGGCGCGGTCCTCCTCCTTCTGCCGCGTGACGTCCTGCAGGAAGAGCGCCAGACGGTCGGACGACGACGGATCATCGCCCCGGACGTACGCGACCGGGACAGCCCGTACCTCGAGCCAGCGATCGAAGGCGCCCGAGTACCGCTCGAACCGGTCCGGTCGACCGGCGTCGGCCACCGCCCGGAACTTGCGGAACCACCACGGGTCGGGCTTCGCGACGAGCTCACGGAACGTTCGTCCGGTCAGGTCGCTCGCGCCGAGATGCCGTTCGTAGCGATCGTTCGCCTCGAGGAAGCGGTAGTCGCGGACGGAACCGTCGTCGTCGCGCAGCAGCTCGATCTGGGCGAAGCCGTGATCGATCTCGTGCAGCAGGGCTCGGTAGGTGGCCCCGTCGGGCGTGTTCCCGCCTTCACTCCCCGGACCTTCGGCCATGCCCCTAGGGTACGGGACCGGGCGGGGTTCGGTTCGCAGGGGTCGCCCTCAGGCCGTTCCGAACGCCTCGGCCAGCAGCTCGTAGCCACGGAGCCGCTCCTGCGGCGACGCGACGTGCGAGGCGATCATCAACTCGTCGGCCTGCAGCGTCGTCGCGAGATCGTTCAGACGGTCGCGGACCGTGTCCGGCGTCCCCCAGATCAGCATGCGGCGCGACGCCTCGGCGGCCTCCCGATCGGCCGCCGTGTACGGGTAGGCGGCCGCCTCCTTCGGCGTCGGCAGCGGTCCGCGCTCGCCCTTGCGAAGCCGGACCCAGAGCAGGTCGTGCGTGCGGGCCAGCTCGTCCGCCCGCTCCTCCGTCTCGGCGCAGACGACCGACACCGCGAGGATCGCGTGGGGCGCCTCCATGCCCGCCGACGGCCGGAAGCCGGTCCGGTACGCCCGCATCGCCGCCGGGGCGTGGTCGGGACTGAAGTGGTGCGCGAAGGCGAAGCCGCGGCCTTGCGCCGCCGCCAGCTGGGCGCCGAAGGTGCTGGAACCCAGCAGCCAGATCGGCGGCAGGTCCACGTCGGGGAATCCGGCGCTCACCCGCTCGAACGGATGGCCCGACGGGAAGCCGTCGCCGCTGCCGGCGAACGCTTCGAGCTCGGCCAACTGCCGTGGGAAGTCGTCGGCGCCAAGGCGGTCGGCGGACCCGCGCAGCGCCAGGGCGGTCCTCGGGTCGGTGCCCGGCGCACGCCCGAGGCCCAGGTCGATCCGACCGGGGTGCAGGGCGTGCAACGTCAGGTACGCCTCGGCCACCGCCAACGGCGCGTGGTTCGGCAGCATCACCCCGCCCGATCCGACCCGGATCCGTTCGGTCTCGCGCGCCACCGCCCCGATCAGGACGGCGGTGGCGGAGCTCGCGAAACCGTCGGTCGAGTGGTGCTCGGCGATCCAGTAGCGCCGGTAGCCGAGCCGGTCGGTCAGCCGGGCCAGGTCGAGCATGTGGCGCAGCGCCTGCGGCGAGGTGGCGTCGCTGGCGACCGGCACCAGGTCGAGGACGGAGAGGGGAAGGGGCATGCGGGACGGTACAGCAGGCAGCGCGGCCGAGGCGTCAGCCGCCCGAAGCCGACCAGCGCCGCAGCAACTGCGCGTTCAGCGCCACGATCACGGTGCTGGCCGACATCAGCACGGCGCCGACCGCGGGGGAGAGGACCACGCCCCACGGAGCGGCCACCCCGGCGGCGAGCGGGATCGCCACGACGTTGTATCCGGCCGCCCAGACCAGGTTCTGCACCATCTTGCGCCAAGTGGCGCGTGACAGGTCGATCACCCGGACCACGTCGCGCGGGTCGGACCGGACCAGCACCACGTGGCCGGCCTCGACCGCCACGTCGGTTCCGGCCCCGATCGCGATGCCGACGTCGGCGCGCGCCAGCGCCGGCGCGTCGTTCACGCCGTCGCCGACCATCGCGACCACGCGCCCCTCGCGCTGCAGCTCCGCGATCACGTCCGCCTTCTCTTCGGGCGGGACCTCGGCCCGGACCTCGTCGATGCCGAGTTCGCGGGCGACGGAGTCGGCGACGGCCTGCGCGTCTCCCGTCAGCATCAGCGTCCGTACGCCGCGAGCCTGCAAGCCCGCGATCGCTTCGGCGCTCTCCTCGCGAATCGCGTCGGCGACGACGAACAGCGCGAGCACCGCGCCGTCGCGCACCAGGTACACCGAGGCGCGTCCCTCGTCGGCGGCGGCGTCGGCGGCGTCGCGGAGCGCCTGCGACGGTTGGACCTCGAGGTGCGCGAGCAGGGACGGGCCGCCGACCCAGATCGTCTCGCCCTCGACGTCGGCCGTGACGCCCTTGCCGGGCAGCGAGCGGAACCCGCTGGCGGAGGGGCGGTCCAGGTTCCGGTCGTCGGCGCTCGCGACGATGCCGCGGGCGATCGGGTGCTCGGCGTCGGCTTCGGCGGCCGCGGCG
>SLSQ01000133.1 GCA_007130355.1 Trueperaceae bacterium | reverse complement strand
GGCCGCCGCTGTCGCCCACGTCGGGCACCACGAGTCCGCCGCTGTCGCCCACGTCGGGCACCACGAGTCCGCCGCTGTCGCCCACGTCGGGCACCACGAGTCCGCCGCTGTCGCCCACGTCCGGCACCACGAGCCCGCCGGAATCGCCCACGTCGGGAACGACGAGTCCGCCGCTGTCGGCGACGCCCGCAGAGGAGTCCGAAGCGGGGACCGCGGCGAAGGCGAGGACGGTCAGCGCCAGGAGCGCGATCGCCGCCACGAAGGCGAACGGGTCGAACGGACGACGGTTCGGGCGGTTCTGCGAGCGGGGGTTCGGCATTCGGTTCCTCCTCCGGAACGGGTCGAGCGAAGTCGGTCGCGCTTCATCGGCCCTTCGGGACCGCACGTCGCTCCGGAGCGTAGGAAACGGCGATTTAATCGCCGCCTAACGTCGGCCAGGATCGCGTGGGACGGACCTGCGATCGCGGTCGCGTACGGTCGGTGGCGACGGCCGTCCGCACGACGTCGTCCTGATGGACGCGCGCGCCACGCTTCGCGTAGGCGCGACGGTCCGCGACGCGAGAAGGCTGCACGAAGAAGCACCCCACGAGACGGTCGACGGAGTACCCGCAGACGATCGAGAAGAGAGGATGTGCGACCATGACGAGGACCGAAGCGCTTCGGCGCCTGCACGGAACCTGGAGATTCGAGACCCGCCTGGGCCGCGTGGCGATCCGCGACGTCGGCCTCTGCACCGCTGTCGACGAGGTCCGCGCCGGTGCGACCGCCGCCGGTACGGAGGCGCGGCCGCAGGCGACCTCCTCGGTCGGACGTCCGCGCTCGAAGCACGCAGAAGCGGTCGTGTTCTAGGCGGAACTCGCGCACGGTCGGGGCGAAGGACGGCGGCTCGGCCGGTATGCTGACTCCGTGTGGCTCGAACGCATCCTCGGCGAGATCCGCGACCACGACGGCCCCGTCGCGCTCGTCGGCGGCGAAGCGTACGGTGCGCCGTTCCTGATCGAGCGGCTCGGTCGCGACGCGCCGCTCGCCTGGATGCGTGCGGCCCCGAGCGACGCGGGGGATCCGGTCGCGCAAGGAAACCTGCTCGCCGACGCGCTCAACCGAGCCTTGGGCGGCCCCGCCTTCGGTGGAGCGCTTCCGTTCGCGGCGCACGTGCGCCGACTCGAGCAGCGCCGTACCGAAGTCGCGCCGTTATGGCTTGCGCTCTCCGAAGCGCACCACGTGCCCGAACTGGCGCAGGCGCTGGCACGCGTGCACGGACGTGGCGTACGCGTCGTCCTGGACGCGCACGCTGCAGGCGCCCTGCCGGAGGTGCACCGGCTGCTCCCGGAACGCCTCGCCCTGCGGCTCGAGGAAGCGCGGGCCCTCGCTCCCGCGGCGGTCGGCGACGACCGGGTCCGAACGATCTGGCGACGGTCCGGGGGGCGCATGGCCGAAGTGTTCGCGCGCGTCCTCGAGGCGGCCGGGGCCCCCGCTCCCACCCTGCCTGCGCCCGACGGCCGCCTGCTCGCACCGGACGGAGCCCGGAACGAGGATCCCGACGTCGTCGTGCGCGCGCTCGAGCGCGAGGGCCGCTGGATCGAGGCGCTCGACCTGGCCGTGATGGCCGCGCCGGAGCGGGTCGAGGCGGCGCTCGTGCACGCCGGTCCGGCGTACCAGGAGCACGGCCTTCTGCGCCGGCTGCACCTGCTGCTCTCCGCCCTTCCCGAGCCGCACCGACGTGGGGAACGGGCGCTCGAATGGCGGCTCGTCGCAGGGTTCGCCGCCGGCGACGTCGCCACCGTGCTCCCGGACGTCGATGCGCACCTCGCCGCCTTCGCCGCTCCGGCGGTGCGGGCCCGTCGAGCCGGCACGCTCGGACCCGATCCGGGGCTCGCGCTGGCGCGCGAGGCGCTCGCGGCCCGCGAGGACGCGCTCACGCTGTTCCAAGCGGGGCGTCTGGAGCCCGATCCCGACCGGGCCGCCGAGCTCCTGCTCGCGGCGGTCCGTTGCGCGGAGGATTCGTCGCATCCGTACGATCTGGTCCGGAACGCCGGGGCGCTCGGCGGCGTCTACCTTCAGGACGGTCGCCTGGACGAGGCGGTGGCCTGGCTCGACTGGGCGCTCGCCGTGCACGCCGAGCGTCGCATCCGCGACGAGGACCGACGCATCCGGACCCTCAACGAACTGGCGTCGGCCCGGACGCTCCTCGGCGAGGGGGCGAGCGTGCGCGCATCGCTCGAGGAGGCGCACGCCTCGCTCGAAGGGGTGCTTCCGATCCTGGCCGCGGTGCTGCGGTCGACCGTCGCGTCGCTCGCCTACTTCGACGGGCGCGACGACGAGGCGGCGGCCACCTGGCAGGCCGCGATCGACGCGAGTCCGCGTGCCTCGGTGGCGCACGTCGCGCTTCCGTACGTTCTCGCGCTGCTGCGCTGGGGCGACGTCTCCGCCGCGCGGCGCCTCGCGCGACGGGTCGAGGCGCTCAGTCGCGTCGAACGTGGCGGCGGTGGGACCGGCTCCGCCGCTGCGGCGTCCGGGGCCCTCGCCGTCGCCCTGGTCGCGTGGATGGCGGACGGCGCCGACCCGCGTCCGGCGGTGGCGGAGCTCGTGCACGACCGGCGGGTCCCGATCGAGCGAGCCGCGATCGCCGGCGTGGCGGCGGTGGTCGCGGGCGACGACCCGGAGGCGCTGCCGGGGCGCGTTCGCCGCACCCTGGACCGCGTGCCCGATGCGATCCTCGACCGTTGGGCGCCGAGCGAGGCGGCGGCGAAGCGAGCGCGCGAGGTGCTCCGCGGGGACGCCCCGGCGCTGCGGCTCCGGTTCGCGCGTGCCGCCGGCTCCGACGCGCGCTTCGAGGGGGCGACCGTACCGCTCCGAGGGCGCTTGGCCGAGGTCGCCCTCATGCTCGCCGAGCATCCGGAAGGCGTCTCGGATCAGCGCTTGCACGCCCTGCTGGTAGGCGACGAGGGCGGGTTCGGGCTCTCCGCGCTGCGGACGCACGTGAGCCGACTGCGGGCACGCTTGCCGGTCACCGCCTCGCCGTACCGGTTCGCCGTTCCGTTCGAGGTCGACGTGGCGCGCGCGCGGGACGCGTTGCTCCGCGGGCGGGTGCGCGAGGCGCTGACCGAGGCCGCCGGTCCGGTCCTTCCGGACAGCGATGCGCCCGGCGTGCGGGCGGCCCGCGAGCGCTGGAACGAGGAGCTGCGCCAGGCGGCGATCGGCGCTCGGGACGCCGACGCGATCCTGGTGCTCGCCGAGCGGTGGGACGACGACCTGGAACTGTGGGAGGCGGCCGCGGAGGCGTTGGCCGACGGCGACCCGCGCCGGCCGCTGGTGCGGGCACGCGTCCGGCGGCTACGGCTCGAGTTCGACCTTCCCGAGGTCGCGCCGTCCACCTCCGCGGACGGCCACGACGCCGTCCGGTAGGGCGAGGGCGTCGACGCGCACGTCGTACGGACCCTCCGGGAGGCGGTCGACGACCAGCGACGGGTGCGCGATCGCGACGCGGACGGCGTCCGGACGCAGCCCCGGCAGGGTCCGGTCGTAGTAGCCACCCCCGCGACCGAGACGGGCGCCCCTCCGGTCGAACGCCAGACCCGGGACGAGGATCAGGTCGATGGCGCGGAGCGGCACGTTCGCCGCGTCCGGTCGTGGCTCCTCCATGCCGAGCGCGTGGCGGACGGTGGGGCCGTGCAGCGAGTGGAACCGGAGCGGTTCGCCCCGCGCTCCGGTCCGTGGCGCCGCCCACCGCGGGTCGCCGGCGAAGAGGGGCGCGAGGTCCGGTTCGTCGGGGAGGGCGAGGTACCCGGCGAGGACGCGGGCGGAGCCCAACGGCGGCCAGGCGCGCAGCGTCCGGACGAGGGCCGCCGCCCAGGCGTCGCGGTCCAGCTCCGCCCGTGCCGCGCGCGCGGCACGGCGCCACGCCCCCTTGTCGCTGGGATCGCTCGGACGCACGGAGGCGACGGTACCGCGACGCCGGCGCCTCCGCCCGGCGATCCCGGTCGCATAGGCGACCGCGGGCGCGGCCGGACGCCGGAATGCTCGGGCCATGTCCGACGCCACGCACCCCACGCCCAGCCAGCGCACCACCGTTCACCACCTCGTCGACAAGCGGTTCGTCGGGATCGGGGAGGACGGTCTGCGCCTCCCGATCGACGGCGAGACCTACGCGAAGACCGGGTTGTCGCCGATGCAACTGGTCCTGAACGCCGTGGGGGCCTGCGCGGCGTACGACGTCGTCGAGATGCTCCGCAAGCGGAGGCTCGAGATCCGCGACTACACGGTCGACGTGGAGGGCGAGCGTCCCGACGGCACGCCGCGACCGTTCACGAAGATCCGTGCCGTGCACCGCTTCGACGTCCCGGGCCTCGACGAGCGCACGGCCCGCAGGTTCGTCGAGCTCGCCACGACCAAGTACTGCAGCGTCGCGGCCAGCCTGAAGGCGGAGCTGGAGTTCGAGGTGGAGCTGCTGCACGAACGCGCCGACGAGGCTCCGGAGCGGAGGTGACCGTCGGCTCGGGTCCGTTCGCCGGCCGCGCGGCGCGGGTGCCGCGCTCAGGCCTGCATCGGTCCGACCGGGCCGCGTCCGTCCGGTTCCTCGTCGCCCGAGCGGCCGGCGGCGTAGCCGGTCTGAAGGCCCATCAGGTAGCCGAGCTTGAGCATGAAGGTGAGCGTGTCGACGTCGCCGGACGCGACGCGCTCGGCGATGTACTCGACCGTTCCGTCGGGAAGGTCGATCGCGTCGATCTGCTCGGCGTGCCGTTCACGCATCTCGTTCAGGAACGCACGGATCGCATCCTCGCTCACGGGGCAGAGCCTACCGTGGACGGAGGTGGGACTCGGTCGCGTCCGTCAGGGAGCGGGTGCGACCTGTTCCTCCAGCCACGAGGCGATCGCCTCCGCGGTCGCCAGGTTCGTCGCGAGCGGGACGCGGTGCACGTCGCAGATGCGCATGAGGGCGCTGACGTCCGGCTCGTGCGGCTGCGCGGTGAGCGGATCGCGGAAGAAGAGGACGGCGAGCACCTCCTCGGTGGCGATGCGTGCGCCCACCTGCATGTCGCCTCCTTCGGGGCCGGAACGGACCCGCTCTACCTCGACGCCCGCCTTCTCGCGCAAGAGTTCGCCGGTGGTGGCCGTGGCGATCAGCGGGAAGCGGCGCAGCAATGCGGCGTGTTCGCGCACGAACAGCGCGAGGTCGAGCTTCTTCTTGTCGTGCGCGATCAACGCGACGAGGCGACGGGACATGGCCGCGAGCATAGCGCGCACGGCGTGACCACGCCTCTCGCGAGCGGGGCTCGCACCCGTCGAGCCGGTCGGCGCCGGCACGGAGCGTGCCGTGCTTGAGTTCGCGCCCGTTCGGATCGGACCGTTCGCGCTGGACGGAGACCGGGCGTGGGCGGCGCTGATCGTCGCGGCGTTCGTGCTCGCGGCGGAAGCGGTCGCGAGACGCCGGGGTGGGCGTGCCGACGACGCCTGGGCCGCGGTCCTGATCGGGGTGGCGTCGGCACGCCTCGCGTACGTCGCGGTGCACGCGGACGTGTTCGTTTCGCGTCCGTGGGAGGCGTTCTACCTGTGGCAAGGCGGGTTCGTGGGTT
>SLSQ01000291.1 GCA_007130355.1 Trueperaceae bacterium | reverse complement strand
GGCGCCGGCGAGGGCGGCGCGGACCCGTTCGAGCCGGGCGCGGGCCGCGTCGACGCCGCCCCCGTAGCGCTCGGCGAGCGCCTCGGGAGCGAGGGCGCGCCGGAGCACGTTCCGTCCCTCGAACGGTCCCACCTCGCCCACGCCGTACGCGTCGCGGGCGAACGGAACCGCGTCGTGGCCGACCTCGGCGCGGACCACGGCGTCGAACTCGCTCGCGGTCCAGGCGTAGAAGGCGCCCTCGACCAGGCGCCCGTCGGCGTCGCGCGAGTCGGCGTCGAGGGCGGTGGCGTAGAGGCCGTCCGGCAGGCGCATCTCCGCTTCGAGCCAGCCGACGATGCGGCGGGCCGCGTCGAACCCGGCGCCGGTCCCACCATCGCGGCCCGCTTCGGCGAAGCGGGGCAGAAGCTGCACGTTGTCGGAGAGCATCTTCTCGAAGTGGGGCACGCGCCAGGCGGCGTCCACGGCGTAGCGTGCGATCCCCCCGGCGAGCGGGTCGGCGATCCCGCCGTGCGCCAGCGCGTCGAGGGTCCGGTCGCGCCAGGCGCGCGCCTCGGCCTCGCCGCTCAGCGACCACCAGCGCAGCAGGCCGTGCGGCGGGAACTTCGGGGCGCCGTTCAGTCCGCCGTGCTCGCGGTCGAAGCGGGCGCGGCAGACGGCGAGCGCTTCGGACGTGATCCGGGCCCGCTCGGCCGCGTCGGCGTCGTGCGGTTCGGGCGCGTCGCCCTCCGGCAGGGCGACGGCGCGCGATCCGGGCGGGGCCTCCATCCCGGCGACGAGGTGGTCGTGCAGACGGCCAGCGTCCTCGAGCACCTGGGCGCGCCGTTCGTGCCAGGCGTCGGACACGGCGCCGAGCGCCCGCCGGAAGGAGGGCATGCCGGGCCGGTCGTCGGGCGGGAAGTAGGTGCCGGCGAAGAACGGTCGGCCACGCCCGTCGGTCACCACGGTGAGCGGCCAGCCCCCCTGGCCGCGCAGCGCCTGCAACGCCGCCATGTAGGTCGCGTCGACGTCGGGGTGCTCTTCGCGGTCGACCTTGACGGCCACGAACCGCTGGTTCAGCCAGGCCGCCACCTCCGGGTCCTGGAACGACTCGTGCTGCAGCACGTGGCACCAGTGGCAGGCGGCGTAGCCGATCGAGACGAGTACGGGCAGGTCCCGGTCGCGGGCCTCGCGGAACGGCTCCGGACCCCAGGCGCGCCACTGGACCGGGTCGTCGGCGTGCTGGCGCAGGTAGGGGCTGCCGGCGTCCCGCAGCGCCGCCCCGCCGCGCGGCGGGCCGTCCGGGGGTCGTGCGCCTTCGTCGGGATGCGATGCGGTCACGACGGCACCGTAGCAACCGGTTCCGGCGCTCGGGGCACGCTACGCTGCGACGCATGCGAATGGACCAGATGCGCGTCGACTATCGGCGCGGCACCCTGCTCGAGGAGCGGCTGGGCGACGCGCCGATCGTCGCGGCGCGCGCCTGGCTGGACGAGGCGGCCGAGGCGGGCGCGCCCGAACCGAACGCGATGGCGCTCGCCAGCTCCGACGCCGACGGTCGGCCCTCGGTCCGGATGCTGCTGTGCAAGGGCCTGGACGAGCGCGGCCTGGCGTTCTACACGAACCTCGCGAGCCGCAAGGCGGTGGAGCTTCAGCGCGTGCCGTTCGCCGCCGCCACCTTCTGGTGGCCGGGGCTCGAGCGGCAACTGCGCGTCGAGGGTCCGGTCGGACCGGTCGCGAGCGACGAGGCGGACGCCTACTTCGCGCAACGGCCGCGCGGCAGCCGACTGGGCGCGTGGGCGTCGCCGCAGAGCCGCCCGGTCGCCGACCGGGCCGAACTGGAGGGTCGGCTCGCCGAGACGCGCGACCGCTTCGGTCCGGACGGACCGGTGCCACGCCCCGACTTCTGGGGCGGCTTCCGGATCGTGCCGGACCGGATCGAGTTCTGGCAGGGTCGGGAGGACCGGCTGCACGACCGCGTGCGCTTCGAGCGCGCGACGCCGGAGGGGGCGTGGCGGCGCGTGCGGCTGGGGCCGTGAGCCGGGCCCGTCCCGGTCAGTCGTCCGCTTCGGGCGCGGTGGCCGGCGGGGCCGGTACGCCGAGCCGTTCCGGGTAGACGGTCACGCCGGAGAGTTCGACGATTCGGCCGATGGCGGCGCCGATCCGGTCCTGAACCAGCTCGTCGCGGAGGTCGGCCTCGACGTCGGCGAACGGAGCGAACCCGCCCTCCTGACGTTCCTCGACCAGGATCAGGTGGTGGCCGAAGTCGCTCGCGACCGGTCCGGTGGGCACGCCGACCTCGGCCGCGAAGACGGCCTCCTCGAACGCGGGCACCATGCGGCCGCGGCCGAAGCAGCCGAGGTCGCCGCCGGTCTCTACGCCGGAGGGGTCGACGGTGTGCTCGCGGGCGGCGTCGCCGAAGTCGGCGCCGGCCTCGAGGTCGGCGAGCACCGCCTCCGCTTCGGCCTCCGCTTCGAGCAGGATGTGGCGGGCGCAGACCTGATCGCCGGTACGGAAGCGCTCGCGGTCGGCGAGGTAGGCGGTGCGGACCTCCTGTTCGCTCAGGTCGATCTCCGCCTCGAGCGCGCGGACCAGGGCGTCGATCGACTCCGCCTCCTGGACGGTCGCGCGCAGGTCGGCCTCGTCGTCGAAGCCGGCCTGGCGGATGCCGGCCAGGAACGCCTCCGGATCATCGCCGAACTGGCCCCGGATCTCGTCCAGGACGGCGTCGACCGCCTCCTCGTCGGCGGTGACGCCACGACGGTCGGCGGCGCGCAGCAGCGCGACCTCCTGGGCCCGCTGCTCGAGGAACGACGGTGCGAACGGAGCCAGCTCGGCACGCAGTTCGTCGGTCAGCTCCATGCCCTGTTGGGCGGCCACGTTGCGCATGGCGGCTTCGAACCGAAGGTCGAAGTCGGACCGCGTCTCGGTATAGGCGCCGGCACGCAGCACGACGGGGTCGTCGCCGGGGTCCTGGGCCGCGGCGGTCCCGAGGACGGTCGCGACCAGGGCGGCGAGGAGCAGGACGACGATCGGGCGGGTTCGGGGTTCGGTACGCATGGCCCGCACCGTAGCAGCCGGGGCGGAGCGATACGGTCGCTCCGCGCCGCGAGGCGCACGACGACCGCCCCGCTCGGGGGCGGGGCGGTCGTCCGTTCTCGGGGAGTCGTGCCGGGTCGGCCTGCGGCGACTCCGGACGTCTTCGTGCCGGCGGATCAGTTTCCGACGGGGTCCTGCGGTTCGGTGTCGTACGGAAGGTGCTCGGGGAAGGTCTCGACGTCGGCCTGGGCCACGATCGCGTTCAGTTCGGCCTGGACCTCGGCGCTGACCAGCTGCGCTTCGATCTGGTCGCGGACGGTGTCGAACTCGAGTTCGCTCGCCTCGGGCGAAGATTCGAACGCCTCGCGGACCTGTTCCTCGCTCACGTCGACGTCGGCGGCGAGTTCCTCTTGGAGACGGCCGATGCGTTCGCCCTCCTCGACCAGGGTGCGGAGCGTCTCGACGTCGCCGATGCCGCTCGAGTCGAGAAGTTCGGCGAAGGCGGCGTCGTCGCCGTCGCCGCGGAGTTCGGCGACGATCGCGTCGACCTCCGCTTCGGAGATCTCGATGCCGCGGTCGTCCGCTTCGCTCAGCCAGACGAGCTCCTGCGCGAGCTGCTCCAGGAACGGACCGGCGTACGCCTCGAGCTGCGCACGGACCTCGTCGTCCATCGGGACGCCCTGCTGAGCGGCGGCGGAGCGGAGCGCGATGTCGAAGCGCTGCTCGAACTGGGAGAGGGTGCGCTCCTCGTCGCCGACCGAGAGGACGACCGGATCGTCCTGCGCCCAGGCGGCCCCGGCGAAGATCGTGCCGAGCAGCAGGGCGAGGGCGGCGAAGAACGGGCGGATGGGGGTGCGTTGGGTTCGCATGGGGCGGACCGTAGCGTGGGCGCGGATGAGCGCGGATGGCGGAAGATGAGCGTGCGGGTCGGAAGCGGCGTCCCTCGCGCGTTCTAGGCGCTCACCGGACGTGCCTGCCGGCCCCGCGCCGAGGCGTGCGACCGGACCGCGCCGGCGGTCAGGACACCGGCTCGGCGGGATCGGCGTCCCGCTCGGCGGCCGCGCCCTCCGTCCGGGCGTCGAGCCGGCGCAGCCGCCGGTACGCCTCGCGTCGCTCCGGATCGAGCGTCTCGGGCACGGTGACGCGCAGTTCGACGTGCTGGTCGCCCCGGCCGCCGCCCTTGCGCGGCCACCCTTGGCCCCGCAGGCGCAGCACGCGGCCGCTGCTGCTGCCGGAGGGGACCGTCACCTGCACCGGTCCGTCGAGCGTGGGGACGGTCGTGCTTCCCCCGAGCGCCGCGAGGTGGTCGGGCACCCGCACGACGGTGCGGACGTCGTCGCCGACGACGGTGAGGTCGGGGTGGGGCCGGTGCCGGACGGTGAGCATCAGGTCGCCGTCGTCGGGCGCCTGGCCCCGCAGGCGGAGCGTGGCGCCGTCGCGCACGCCGGCCGGCACCGTGACGGTCACGCCGCGCCCGCCGACGCGGATCGAGACGTCGCCGCCGCGGAACGCCGTGTCCAGGTCGAGGTCGAGACGCCCTTTCGCGCCGGCGGGTCGGGCGGGCGCAGCGCGTCCGAACGGATCGGTCCGGCCTCCGGCGACGCCGGAGGTCCGGACGCCGCCCCCCGCCGGGCCGAAGTCGCCCTCGGCGAACGACCCGAAGCCGCCGCCGAAGAGGCTGCGGAAGAAGTCGCTGAAGTCGGCGGCGTCGCCGCCCTGGACGTGCGTCCAGACGGTCCGGCCGTCCCCGGGCGCGCCTCCGGCCGGCCCCCACGTCCCTTGCGGCGGCACCTGTCCGCTGCGTCCGTAGCGGTCGTAGACGGCGCGCTTCTCGGGGTCGGAGAGGGCGGCGTACGCCTCGTTGACCTCCTTGAAGCGGTCCTCGGCCCCTTCGTCGCCCGGGTTCCGGTCGGGATGGTGCTTGGCGGCCGCCTTGCGGTAGGCGCGCTTGATCGCGTCCTGATCGGCGTCGCGGGGGACGCCGAGGATCTCGTAGTAGTCCTTGAATTCGGCCACTTCGTCACCTCCTTTCCGGGTCCGGCGGTGCGCCTAGGGGACGGGGGTCAGGTCCCGTCGTCGTGGTGGACGACGACGCGGGCGGGTCGGATCAGGCGCTCGCCCCGCACGAAGCCGGCTTCGAAGACGTCGGCGATCGTGTTCGACTCGGCCCCGTCCGTGACGGGCGCGGTCGTGAGCGCCTCGTGCAGGTCGGGGTCGAAGGGGTCGCCGACCTCGCCGACGCGACGTACGTCGAGCCGGGCGAGGCCGCGCTCGAGGCCTTCGAGCACGGAGCGGACGCCGGGCACGATCTCGCTCGGGTCGCCCCCCTGGTCGGCCGCGGCGAGCGCGCGGCGCAGGTCGTCGTGCACGCTCATGACCGGCGCGAGCGCTTCGTCGACGCCGGCGTCGTGGGCGCGTTCCTTCTCGCCCGCCGCGCGGCGACGGACGGTGTCCAGCTCCGCACGGGCGCGCAGCGCGCGCTCCTCCTCCCGCTCCGCCTTCGCTTCGGCGGCGGCGAGGCGCTCCTGCAGCGCGGCGAGTTCGCCGCGGAGGATCTCGAGC
>SLSQ01000169.1 GCA_007130355.1 Trueperaceae bacterium | reverse complement strand
GACCGGGCGGCGCCCCCGGGCCGGCGGCGGGCGGAGCCGGCGCCGCCGAGGCGATCCTCGACGCCGAACTGGGCGACGCCCGCGTCCCGCTGGCGCCGCAGGCCCCCCGGCGCCTGCGCGAGATCGGGATCGTGACGCACCGCGACCTGGCGCACGCCTGGCCGCGCCGCTACGAGGACCGGAGGGCCCTGCCCGACTTCGCCTCCCTCGCAGGTCGCGACGCCGCCACGGTCCTCGGCACCGTCCTCGGCCGCAAGGGGGCGCGCAGCGGACGGGGCCTGCACGTGTTGCGCGCCTTCGTCCGCGACGCCCGTGGCGACCGGACGACGCTGGTCTGGTTCAACCAGCCGTGGCTCGAGGAACAACTGTTCCCCGGCCGCACGATCATCGCCGGGGGCCGGGTCAAGGACCGAGGCGGCCGCACCGAACTGCACGTGACGCACCACGAGCTGGTCGAAGGGGACGAGCGCCTCTCGACCGATCGGATCGTCGGGCTCTACGCGGTGCCGCGCGGCACCAGCCAGGACTACCTGCGCCGGGCGGTCCACGCCCTGATGCAGGCGCTGCCGACCGTGCCCGACCACCTGCCGCGCTCGGTCGTACGGCGCGAGGGACTGATCCCGCTGGACCGGGCGCTGCGTCAGGTGCACCTGCCCGACGACGAGGAGGCGTTGGCAGCGGCGCTCCGCCGCCTGCGGTTCGACGAGTTCCTGTTCCTCGAGCTGCGGATGCTGCGGACGCGGCGGGCCGGGGCCGGCGGGCGCGCCCTCGAGGTCGACCCGGCCGAGCTGGACCGCTTCGCGCGCGAACTTCCGTTCGACCTCACCGGCGCGCAGCGCCGCGCGATCGACGAGATCGTGACCGACCTGCGCGCCCCGCGTCAGATGGCGCGCCTGCTGCAGGGCGACGTCGGCTCCGGAAAGACGGCGGTCGCCGCCGCGGCGGCCTGGCTGGTGGTGCGCTCCGGCCGACAGGTGGCGGTCATGGCGCCGACCGAGGTCCTCGCCCGGCAGCACTTCGCGACCTTCCGGGAGCTGCTGCACCCGCTCGGCGTCCGGTCCGACCTGCTGATCGGCGGCCGGGGCGAACGCGAACGGTCGGAGATCCGCGCCCGCCTCGCGAGCGGCGGGGTCGACCTGGCGGTCGGCACCCACGCGCTGATCCAGGAGGACGTGGCGTTCCGCGACCTGGGGCTCGCCGTGGTCGACGAGGAGCACCGCTTCGGGGTCGACCAGCGCCGCGCCCTGCTGCGCGAGCTGCCGGACGCGCTGGTGATGTCCGCCACCCCGATCCCGCGCTCGCTGGCGCTGACGGCGTACGGCGACCTCGACCTCACCGTCCTCGACGAGTTGCCGCCCGGCCGCACGCCGATCCGGACCGAGCTGGTGCAGGCGAAGCAGCGTCCGCGCGTCTACCGTGAAGTGGTCGAGGAGATCCGCGCCGGCCGGCAGGCGTTCGTGGTCGCGCCGTTGATCGAACGGAGCGAGGCGGAGACGATGCAGGAGATCGTGTCGGCCACCGAGATGGCGGAGGACCTGCGCGCGATGCTCCCGGACGACGTACGGATCGACCTGTTGCACGGCCGCATGAGGCCGGAGGAGAAGGAGGAGGTGGTCCGGCGCTTCCGCGACCGGGGCGCCGACCTGCTCGTCGCCACGACCGTGATCGAGGTCGGCGTCGACGTGCCCAACGCCACCGCGATGGTGATCGAGAACGCCGAACGGTTCGGCTTGGCGCAGCTGCACCAGCTGCGCGGGCGGGTCGGTCGCGGGGCCCAGGAGAGCCGCTGCGTGCTGATCGTGGGCGATCGCTCGCGGGCGACGCAGCGCCGGTTGCAGGTGATCGTGCAGCACACCGACGGGTTCCTGATCGCCGAGAAGGACCTCGAGCTGCGCGGTCCGGGCGAACTGCGCGGCACCCGGCAGTCCGGCCTGCCCGATCTGGAGCTCGGCGACCTGCTGCGCGACGGCGACCTGATCGAACGCGCCCGGACGCTGGCGGAGACGGTGCTGGACGCTGATCCCGACCTCCGCGCGCCGTGGGCGGAGCGGTTGCGGCGGGAGCTCGAGCGCCGGGTCCGCGCGCTCGGAGTGCGTCAGGTGATCTGAGCGGACGCGGGCCGCTGCTATGCTCGCCCCGTGCCCGGCCCCCGCCGTTCGACCCTCGCCCCCGCCGCGCTCCTCGTCGCCCTCGTCGCGCTCGTGGCCGCGTGCGTGCCCGGCGCCGACGTGCGCACCGTGCCGCTCGGCGAGGTCGAGCCGCTCACCCTCGACGCGATCGACGGACGGACCCGGATCGAGCGGTTCGATCCGCCCGGTGCCGGCGAACGGCTTCAGCTCCAGGTCGGCGCCCTGGCCCGCAACGACAACCCGTTCGGCGTGCGGCTCGACCGCGTCGACTACCGCGTGGTGCTGAACGACGCCACGGTGGCGGAGGGGGCGCTCGAGCCGGGGGCGTTCCTGGAGCCGGACGGCGGCACCGCGCCGCTGCTTTTCCCGGTCGACGCGGCCCTGCCGCCGCGGCGTCCGCTGCTCGCCGCCGTAGCCCGTGCCTTCACCGGCGAGCCGCTCCCGTACCGGATCGAGGGAACGATGCGCTTCTCGGCCGGGGGCCACGCCTTCGACGTGCGCGACGGCACGCTCCTGTCCGGCACGATCCTGCCGCGCGAGACGGTCGCCCCGCCCCGGGTGCGGCACGACTTCGAGTCGAGCCGCGCCTTCGAACTGCGGCCCGGCGTGCCGGTGCTGCAGATCTCGGCGGGCGTCTCGAACCCGGGCGAGATCGGTTACCTGCTGACCGGAAAGGACGTGGCGCTGCGCATGGGCGGGGTCGAGGTCGCGCGCCTGGACGTCGGTCCGGTCCCGGTCCCGGCCGGCGCCGAACGCCGCCTCGAGCTGCTCTTCTACCCCGATCGGGCGCGGCTCGAACCGGCCGGCCTGCGGGCGCTGAACCAGGCGCTCGCCGGCACCCCGACCGACTTCGAGGTGCGCGGCGAACTGGCGATGGACGTGCTCGGGGTCGAGTCGTTCCCCGTCCCGGGCGGCCTGACCTTCGACGGTTTCGTGCACGCCCGCTGAGCGGCGCCCGGCGTTCCCCGAGCGCCCGGTGCGTCCCGACCGCCCGGTGCGCCCCGAGCGCCCGGCGCGCGCGGAGCGACCGCGTCCCGGTCGACCCTTCGGACCCACGGGCCGTTCCCGGCCCGGACGCCTGCTATCCTCCATGACCATGCCGAAGATCCTGGTCACCGACGAGGTGCAGCTCGGGGACGCCCGCTACGACGGCGTCGAGGTCCACGACCGCGCCGGAATCGGCCGCGACGAGTTGCTGCGCATCATCGGCGACTACGACGGCCTCATCACCCGCTCCCGGACTCGGGTCGACGCGGACCTGCTCGCGGCGGCGGCGAAGCTGCGCGCCATCGGACGGGGCGGCGTCGGGGTCGACAACATCGACCTGGACGCCGCCAGCCGCCGCGGCATCGTCGTCCTCAACGCGCCCGAGGCGAACAACGTCAGCGCCGCCGAGCTCGCGATCGCGCTGCTGCTGGCCGCGTCCCGCGGCGTCGCCCGCAGCGACCGCCTGATCCGCGACGGCACCTGGGACCGTGCCTTCCTCGGACGCGAAGTCCAGGACGCCCGTCTCGGCATCGTCGGCCTCGGCCGGATCGGTTCGCTGGTGGCGCGTCGCGCCCGGGCGCTCGGCATGGAGGTCGCCGCCTACGACCCGTACATCACGCGGCACCGGGCCGAGGAGCTCCGGGTCGAGCTGTTCGACGACCTGCACGCGCTGCTCGCCCGCAGCGACGCCCTCACCGTGCACACCCCGCTCACGGAGGAGACCCGGGGCATGATCGGCGCGTCCGAACTGTCCGCCCTGCCCGCCGGTGCGATCGTGATCAACGCGGCGCGCGGCGGAATCGTCGACGAGGGAGCGCTGCACGAGGCGCTCGCGTCGGGCCACCTGTTCGCCGCCGGGCTGGACGTGTTCGTGCTCGAGCCGCCGGCACCCGATCACCCGCTCCTGCGGCGCGACGACCTGGTGCTCACGGCGCACCTGGGCGCGAACACGCGCGAAGCGCAGGCGCGGGTGGGGGCGGAGATCCTCGAGCGCACCGCGGCCGCCCTGGCCGGCGACTACTCGCGCGGCGTCGTGAACGCGCCGGCGCTGTCGAAGGAGGTCCTCGACGAGCTCGGGCCGCACCTGGCGCTGGGCGAGATGCTCGGCAAGGTGGCGGTGCAGCTGTCCGTCGGCCGCGCCCGCGAGCTCGCCATCGAGTTCGCCGGCACCTTCCCGCGCGATCCGGACCCGATCGCGACCGCCGTCACCAAGGGGTTCCTCGACCCGATCCTGAGCGAACCGGCGAACTACGTCAACGCCCCCGCCATCGCGCGCGAACGGGACGTGCGCGTCTCGAAGACGACCGCCGCCCGAGGGCGCGGCTACACCACCTGGGTGCAGGCCACCGTCCGCAGCGACGCCGGCGAGACGCGCGTGGCCGGCACGATCCTGGGCGGCCGACCCCGCATCGTCGGGATCGACGGGTACGGGATCGAGGTCTCCCCGGAGAAGGCGATGCTGATCTGCACGAACGTCGACCGTCCCGGCGCCGTCGGGCGGGTCGGCACGGTGCTGGGCGACGCCGGCGTGAACATCGTCGGCATGCAGCTGTCCCGCGAGGCGGACGACGGCGTGGCGCTGTTCGCGCTGACGCTGGACGCCGCCCCGCCGGAAGCGGTGCTCGACCGGCTCCGCGGCATGCCGGACGTCATCCGCAGCCTGCGCCTGGTGCGGCTGTGACCAGGCCGGCCTGGGCCGCCGTGCCCAAGGCCCGCCTCGCCGCGCCCGGACCGGTCGAGGTGCCGCCGTTCGTCCTCGAGGCGCTGGCGCGGCCGCCCCTGCACCACCGCACCGAGGCGTTCGAGGCGCTGCTGCACGCCGTCCGTAAAGACCTGGCGCGCCTCGCCTGCGTCGCGCCCGACCCGGGCGTGCTGATCGTGCCCGGCAGCGGCACCACCGCCTTCGAGGCGGCGCTGCGGGCCACGGTGCCGGAGGGCGGGCGCGTCGTGGCGGCGCACGCCGGCCGCTTCGGCGAGCGGTGGGCCGAGATGGCGCGCGCGCTCGGCCATCCGGTGGAGGAGGCGACCGCGCCGTGGGGCGAGCCGGTCGCGCCGGAGGCGGTCGCCGACGCCGTGCGCACCGCGGGCGGCGGCGGGGCTTCCGGCGTCGCCGCCGTGACGCTGGTCCACTCCGAGACGAGCACCGGCGTCCTGCACGACGTGCGCGCGCAAGCGGAGGCCGTCCGCGCCGTCGCGCCGGAGGCGCGGATCGTGGTCGACGTCGTCACCTCGCTCGGGGTCGCCGAACTGCGGCCGGAAGCGTGGGGCTTCGACGCGGTGGTCGCCGGCTCGCAGAAGGGGCTGCTGCTCCCGCCCGGCCTGGGCCTGGTCTGGCTCTCCGAGCGGGCGCTGGCCGAGCCGCCCGAACCGGTCCGGGCGTACGCCACCGACCTGCACGCCGAGCGGAGCCGGCAGGCGCGCGGCCAGACCGGACCCACCCCGCCGGTGACGCTGGTCGCGGGCGCCGCCG
>SLSQ01000332.1 GCA_007130355.1 Trueperaceae bacterium | reverse complement strand
CCGCCGGCGTCGCGCTCGGGGCCGCCATGGGCCTCTCGAAACGCGTCGACGACCTGCTCCAAGGTTGGCTGATCCTCACCCTCACCGTGCCTCGGATCCTGCTGTTCGTGGTCGCATACCTGCTGCTGGGGCTCTCCGACCGCGCGCTCGGGATCGCGCTGGTGATCACGGTCCTACCTACGATCATCGTCTCGGTCCGCGAAGGTACCCGCGCGATCGACCCGAAGCTGATCGAGATGGCCCGCGCGTTCCGGCGCGACCGGTCGACGATCTGGTGGAACGTCGTGTTCCCCCAGCTGATGCCGTTCATCATCGGCACCGCCCGCGGCTCGCTGGCCCTTTCTTGGAAGATGGTGGTGCTGGGCGAGCTGCTCGGCCGCACAAGCGGCGTCGGCTACCAGATCAGCTTCTACTTCCAATTCTTCAACATGGCCGGCATCCTCGCCTACGGTCTGACGATGATGGTCGTGCTCGCCGTGATCGATCTCGGCATCATGGGCGCGATCCAGAAGCGCGCGTTCCGCTGGCGCTCGGAGTTCAAGGTCGGAGGGGTCGGATGAGCGACGCGACCGCGATCCGCGTCCGCGACCTGGTCAAGACCTACGCGCTTTCGGACGGCGAAGAGCGCATGGCGCTCGAGAACGTCGACCTGGACGTGGCCCACGGCGAGTTCGTGTGCCTGCTGGGACCGTCCGGCTGCGGCAAGACCACGCTCCTCAACCTCCTCTCCGGCCTCGATCGTGCAGACGGCGGCACGATCGACATTCGGGGCCGTGCCGGCAGCGCGAAGCCGGTGCTCTCCTACATGTTCCAGGACTCCCGCCTGCTACCGTGGATGAGCGTCGCCGACAACGTACGCTTCGTCCTCGACGGCCGAAACCGCGAAAAGCACGACGCGGACGTCGCGTACTGGCTCGAGCGGGTCGGGCTGGCCGGACGCGGCGGCGACTACCCGCGCCAACTCTCGATCGGGCAGCAGCAACGCGTCGCCGTCGCGAGGGCCCTGATCATCCGACCGGACGTGTTGTTCATGGACGAACCGTTCTCCGCCCTCGACGAGCTCACCGCCTCGCGCATGCGCGAGGAGCTGCTTCTGCTGTGGGAGGATCTCGACGCCTCCGTCGTGTTCGTCACGCACAACCCGCTCGAAGCGACCTTCCTCGCCGACCGAATCGTCGTGATGAGCCCGGGACCCGGCCGGATCGTCGAGGACATCCGGGTCGCCGACCACGTCCCACGGCCCCGCGACCCGGACGATCCGAAGGTGTGGGAGGCGTCGCGGGTGGCGGTGCGGGCGTTGGGGTCGCGGGACGGAGCGGCGAGCGACGCCGGGGAAGGAACGTGAGGGAGCGATCATGACGAGCCTGCTACGCACGCTTCGGGCCGCGCGTCGTCGCTGGTTCGCGTGGACCGTCGTTCTCGCGGGCCTCGCTGGGCTCTCCGCGGGAAGCGTCGTCGTCCTGATCGGTACGGTCGCCAGCTGGGTCGGCTGGCCCGCCTCGCCCGAAGCGGGCACCACGCTCGTGGCCGGGATCGCGGCCGCGTTCGTCGTCGCGGTCGCCTACCTGTTGAGACGCTGGAGGGCGGTCCCGACGCTAGTGGGGCTCGCCTCGAAGGTCGATCGCGAACTCGCATTCCAAGACCGCCTCGCGACCTCCGTCGAGCTGCAGCTTCGGCCGGGCGGGCCGCGCACCTCGGTAGAGCGTGCCGCGTTGACCGACGCCTCCGAGCGCGCCGCGCACCTGCGTCCGCGCGACGTGGTCCCGTTCCGGACGGGAAGGTGGACCGTCTGGCTGCCCGCCCTCGCATTCAGCACCGCGCTCGCCGCGACGGTCGCAGCTCCGGAGCGAGGTACGCCCGTCCCGCCCGCGGCCGACACGAGCCTGGTAGGTGCCGAGTCGTCGCCAAGTCACGAGACCGAGCCGTCGACGGAGCGCGTGTCGCACGATGCCGTCCGGCGCGTCGCGGACCTGCTGGATCGAATCGATCCCGAGAACGACGACCCGTACGTGCAAGCCGTCGGTCAGGCGTTCCAGGACCTCGCCGACCGCATGGACGGCGAAGGCCTCGACGACGACGCCTTGCGGACGGAGGTCGACGAACTGCTTCAGCACCTGGAGCGCGCCGTTGCGGAGCGCGACGACGCCGTCGGCGACCTCCTCCGTGATCTGGCCGGCTCCGGCCTTCGCGAAGCGCCGGCTCAGGACGACGTGGACGTCGCAGCGTCCGAACCTGCACCGGAGCCGGAGCCCGACGCCGTGGAGTTGTTCGACTTTCGCCTCGAAATGCCCCCTGCCACGAACGTCGACGGCATCCTCGACGAACTCGAGCGCACCGCGGCCGAAGCCCCCGGCACGTCGTCCGACCGAACGCCCGCACGCGGCGAGGAACGCGTCCCCGACGGTCAACTGTACGGCGGGATCTTCGACGACGAAGGCGCCCCTTCGACCCCCGGCCTGGGCCGCGAGGATGCCGAAGGCGTAGGAGAGGTCGTCGGCGACGCGCTCGAAGCCGACGACGCAGCTGGAGACGGCGCGGGCGACGGCGTGTTCGCTCGGGAAGGCAACGAGCCGATCGATGCGTTCGCAGGCTTGGATGCCGAGCTCGACGAGGTGGAACTCACCGACGCGCCACCAGATCCGGGCGGCGCCCGATCCGAAGGGGACGAGCTCGTCGAGCCCAGCGCTCTCGGTGGTCCGGTCGATCGAATCGACCCGAACGCCCCGACGGACCGGGCCCGTTCCGCCGAAGGCGCGATCGGCCGCGACGTCCTCGACGATCGGTACCACGACGTCGTGCACCGCTACTTTCTTCCGTCCAGCGGCGCGCCGTAGGGCCGTTCGGACCTTGGCCGACGAAGGGAACCCCCGCATGAACGAACCCGAGCGCGCCGTCGCCGACGACCCAGCCCGTGACCGGATCCAAGACGAACTCACGGCGTTGCACCAAGCTCGCGACGCCATCAACGACGAGGTCGTCGGACAGCCGCAGGTGGTCGACCAGATGCTGATCGCGCTCCTCTGCGGCGGTCACGTGCTGATCGAGAGCGCGCCCGGACTCGGGAAGACGCTGCTGGTGCGCACCATGGGCACGGTCATGGGTATGGACTTCTCGCGCATTCAGTTCACGCCTGATCTCATGCCCGCCGACATCACGGGGACGGTCGTGCTCGACGGGTCGAGCGGCGAAGCCCGCACGGGGCGCTTCCAACCCGGTCCGATCTTCGCGCAGATGGTCCTCGCCGACGAGATCAACCGGGCCACGCCGAAGACGCAGTCCGCCCTGCTCGAGGCGATGCAGGAACGCACCGTCACCGTCGCCGGCCACCGGCACGAGTTGCCGTCGCCGTTCTTCGTGCTGGCGACGCAGAATCCGATCGAAATGGAAGGCACCTACGTCCTTCCCGAGGCCCAGATCGACCGGTTCTTCTTCAAGGTCGTGCTCCCCTTTCCAGAGGTCGACGTCCTGGACGCGATCCTCGGACGCACGACGGGGGCTGAGACCGACCGGCTCGAACGCCGGATCGAACCGGATGCGATCGTCCGCCTTCAGGTCCTCACGCGGGAAGTACCGATCGCATCGCACCTGCGTCGCGCCGTCGCCAACTTCGTTCGCAGCACCCAACCCGGCGTCGACGACGCAGACGGGGACGTGCAGCGCTACGTGCTCTACGGGGTGAGTCCGCGCGGCGCGCAGGCGCTCGTCCTCGCCGCGAAGGCGCGGGCGCTCGTGGAAGGGCGCTACGCGGTGGCGGCGGACGACCTGCGTGCGGTGGCCCTGCCCGCTCTACGGCACCGACTCCAACGAAACTTCGAGGGGGACGCCGCCGACCTGGACATGGAGACCCTCACGATGCGCCTTCTCGATGCGGCGCTCCGTAGCGCAGCTGCTTGACCTCGTGGCGCACCTGGTCGACCCCCTCGTTCTCGAACGCCTCAAAGGATCGAAGTTCCTGGTCCGCTCCGCCGTGGCCGCGGCCGGCGTAGGGGATCGTCGGTCTCGCACGATCGGCCCCGGCGTCGAGTTCGCCGACTACCGCGACTATCAACCGGGCGACGACGTCCGGTACGTCGATCGCCACGTCTTCGCGCGCCACGGCCGGGCGGTGATCCGGCAGTTCCACGTCGATCAGCAACTCCGAATCAACGTCCTGCTCGACGCCACCGCCTCGATGACGTCGGTGGACGCGAGCAAGTTCCAACGCGCGCGGGTCCTCGCGGCCTGCGCCGCCGCGGTCGGCGTCTTCGGCGGGGATCAGGTACGGGTCGGCGCCTTCCGCGATGGATCGATCGCATGGCATCCACGCCTCCGGAATCCGACGGGCCTCCCACGCCTCTTCCGCTGGCTGTCGGAAGCCCGACCGAGCGGCGACGCGAGCCTCGACGCCGTCGCCCGAGCGTCCGCGCAGGCGACGGCACCGAGCGACCTGCTCCTCGTGGTCAGCGACTGGATGCTCGACGGCGTCGAGGCCGCGCTGAGCCGCTGGAGTGCGGCACGTCAGGACGTCGTCGCCGTGCAGGTCCTCGCTCCCGAAGAGGTCGATCCCAGCGCGATCGGCTCCGGAGGCCTGCGCCTCATCGATGCCGAGTCGGGCGACAGCATGGACGTGACCCTGGATGCGAGCGACCTGGAGCGGTACGGGCGTGAACTCCGGTCCTGGCAGTCGGAACTGGCCGAACTCGTGACGCGTGCCGGGGGTCGCTGGTCCACGCACGTGAGCGACCAACCGTTGGACGAGACGCTCTTCCGTGCCTGGCGAAGGGCGGGGTTGATCACGTGACGTTCGCAGCGCCTGCGTTCCTCTGGCTGTTGGCGGCGCTTCCGATCGTCGTCCTCCTCCATCTCCGCCGGAGGCGACCGGTCGACGTCGGAAGTCTGCACGTATGGAAACGCGTCGAGCCGCCTACGCAACGCACCGTCCAGATGCGCACGCGGCCCCCGATCTCGCTCGCGTTGCTGTTGCAACTCCTCGTCGTCGCGCTCCTCGCGCTCGCCGCGGCAGGGCCTTCGCTCGGGAGCGACGACGACGCGAAAGTTCGGACCGTCGTGCTCCTGGACGCGAGCGACACGATGCTGCGTCGTGACGGTCCGACCGCACGCTTCGAACGTGCGCGCGAACGGGTCTTGGAGACGTGGCCGCCGGACGGGTCCGAAGGACTGGTCGACGTCGTGCGGGTCGACGATCGCCCCGCCGCCCTCCACGCTGGGCGCGCTCCGGACGAAGCGTTCGCACGCAGGCTCGCCTCGCTCGAAGCCCGTCCCGTGCTCGCGGATTGGGCCTCTGCCGCCCGGGTCGCGGCGGGCCTCCTCGCCGGCGATGCGACAACGCAGAACACGCGATGGGTCGTCGTCACCGCGCCGGAGGCCGCCGCGGACGCCGTGCGCGACGTGCGTTCGGTCGTTCCCGACGCGGATCTCCACCTCGCCTCGTTCGGATCGGACGATGCCCCGAACGCCGGACTCGTGAACGTTCGCGCGGAACGACGCGCGGAGGCCTCAGGATCGTGGACGGTCCGGGGAAACCTCGAGACGCGCGACGTCGAACCGGACGAGGTACGGATCGTCGCGCACTATCGGCCGTTCGACACGGAACGGTTCCTGAGCTGGGCGACGCTGGACGTCGTGCCGGACGGTTCCGGATCGACGGAGTTCGAACTCGCGATCGACGTTCCCGGCGACGGCGTGCTGGAGCTGCGCCTACCGGACGGAGCGGACGCATATGAATGGGACGACCACGCCCCGGTCGTTCTCAGCGATCACGACCCGGTACGCGTCCTGATCGTGGGTGCGGACTCCCCCACCTGGGATCGCGCCTTCCTTTCGCTTCCAGGCGTCGTCCTGTTCAGGTCCGAGAACCTGCCACCGGACGCCGACGCCTACGACCTGGTCGTACTCTCCGAACCGGATCCCATCGACGTTCCCCGAACGTCGGTCCTGCTGCTCGCGGCTGCGCCCGACGCCGACGACCCTACGGTCCTCGAGGTCGCCTCCGTGACCTCCTGGCGCAGCGATCATCCGTTGACGCCGGGTTTCGATCCGACCGAGCTCACGATCGACCGCGCGACCGTCGGTCCCGTGCTCCCAGGAGCGGACGTCCTGGCCGCTTCGGGCGACACGCCGCTGATCCAGACGCGGACGGCGGACACGGGCGTACAGACGGTGCTCGCCTTCGCCCCGACCGACACCGACTGGCCCGCGCACACCAGCTTTCCATCGTTCGTCGCGGCGATCGTCGATGCGGCGACGCCGGACCGCGATCTCACGGACCCGCAGCCTTGCACGGTCGGACGACCGTGCCCGCTGCCCCCTGCAGCGTTCGCTCCCGAATGGACGCTGCTCGGCCCCGACGGCGCCGAGGTCGTGGCGGCGTCCGGCTTCGTTCCGACGGACGACGATCCGCTCGGTGCAAGCGGCACCTGGCGAAGCGGCGTTCTGGCGTCGGCATTCGTACCGGATCGCCCTGGCCTGTACGTTCTTCGCTCGCGCGACGACGCCGCGCCGACGCCCATTGCCGTCCAGGGCCGTACCCCACCCGCCAGCGTGCCGGCCGTAGCTGCGGACGTTCCGGAGTGGTCGGGCGGCCCAAGCGCGACGAACGGTGTCTCCAGCGGCCGCTGGCTCGCCCTCGCAGCGACGATCCTCCTCCTGATCGAGGTCCTCCGGTCCGGTCTCGGCCGAGAACGGTTCCTACGCCGCGACGCCTGGATCCGATCGCACCACCGTCCCAAGAGCGCGGCGATCGTGCTCGGTAGCGCGACGGTCGCCCTACTGGGAGCGTTGGCCGCAGCCGGTATCGTCGGTCCGACGCTGATCGACCGGGACGTTCGCGTGGCGGTCGTGGAGGGCCAGGAGCTGCCCGAGGCATACAGCCGCTCGGTCCGCATCGTCGGCGACGCGGGCGACTCCGCTGCGACCGCCGCGACCGGACCGACGGCGCGCGACCTGGAGGAGGCGGTCGCGACGGCGAGCGCTGCCCTTCCGGACCGGGAACGCAAGATCGTCGAGCTCCCGAACTCGGGGTCCGATCGGCTCGGAGTCGAGTCGTTCCGCCGCCTGAACGCCTACCTCGTCGAGCACGACGTCGTGCTCATGGGAAGGACGACCACGGCCGAGGAACGCGACGGTCCGAACGTACCGACCGATCCCGAGATCACGGGCGTCCACATGCCGCGGCCCCTGAGGGCGGGCGACACGGTGGACGTCCACGTGTCCTTGTCGCACCACGAACCGGACAGGGCATACGAAATCTCCGTCGCATGGAACGAACAGGACCCTACGTCGACCACGTGGGACGCCGGACCTCGGCTCGCGACCGTCGCCACGAACCTTCCCGACGAGGCAGGGCCGCATGCGTTCCGCATCGATGTTCGAGACGCGACCGACGACGCGGTCGTGTCGAGCGCACGTACCACCGTGCACGTGGACGAGCCGACGCGTCTCCTGATCCTCTCCGATCACACCGACGCTGCAGCTGTGTTCGCAGAGCGCCTTCGCATCCAGAACCTCGACGTCGACGTCGACCTGCCCCGTAGGACGCCTCCCAATCTCGATCGCCTGTCCGACTACGACGTGGTCCTCCTGCTCGACGTACCGGCGATCGCCCTTCATACCGTGCACCAGGAGCTCCTTTCGGAATGGGTCCGAACGCGCGGCGGAGGACTGATCGTCGCGGGCGGCGAGAACGCGTTCGGCGCAGGCGGGTACTTCCGTACCGAGCTCGAAGAGCTCTCTCCTCTGTCGGCACGCATTCCCGAAGAACTTCCCGAAGCCACCCTCGTATTCGTCCTGGATCGCTCGGGCAGCATGCAGGCCCTCGTCGGTCCGGTCACCCGACTGGACATCGCCAAGGAAGCGACCGTGAGCGCGTTCGAGCTCCTGGATCCCGCGAGCCGCGTCGGAATCGTCGCCTTCGATGCCGAAGCGGAGACGATCGCCGACCTTAGGTCGCTGGCCGATCCCGTCCCGCTCGAAGCCGCCGTCGCATCGCTGCAGGCCGGTGGCGGCACGGCCATTCATCCCGCCTTGGTGCATGCCCGCGACATGCTCGAAGGGGACGATGCGACGACGAAGCACGTCATCGTCTTCACCGACGGATTGTCGCAGCCGGGGGACTTCGAGACGGTCCTCGGAGAGTTGCGCGCCATGGGCGCGACCACCAGTTTCATCGGGATCGGCGACGGTGCGGACCAGTCCCAGCTCATGCACCTCGCCAACCTCGGAGGTGGGCAGTTCCACATGACGCGGGACTTCCAGGCGCTTCCGGGCATCCTGGCGCAGGAAACGATGAACCTATCCACCGACCCGATCGAACGTACGCCGCTCGCGACGCGGTGGTCCTCGCCGCTTCCAGCATTCGCTCGAAGCGTCGCGGGCGATCCGCCCTCGCTCGGCGGCTACGTTCGCACGACGGCGAAGGACGAAGCGAGCGTCCATCTCGCCGGCGACGGCGGCGACGTCCCCATCCTGGCGTCGTGGCGTTTCGGACTCGGACGGGTGGTCGGGTTCGCCTCCCAACCGATCGGACCGTGGGCGAGCGAGTGGGCCGTTTCGGAGGAGATGACGGCGCTTTGGCCTCAGACGATCCGTTGGACGTCCGGAACCGTGCGGCGCGCTGGCATTTTCGTGGACGCGTCCGCGGACGGCGCAGCGTTGAGCGTCGTCGCGCAGGTGCGCGACACGGACGCAGAACGTGTCGCCGGGCTGCACCTGGTCGTCGACGCACTCGCGGATGACGGTGACACGGTGCTCGCCACGCGCCGCCTCCACGAAGCGTCGACGGGTCGGTACGAGACGACGCTGCACCTCCCGGGCGACCCGCGCGACGTGGCGCTCCGCGTGCGCACGGCCCAGGACGCAGCCGCTTCGTGGCTCTCCCCCGTCGAGCGAACGCTCCGTCATCCGCCGCCCGTTCCCCTGACGCTCACCAGCGCGCCGCTCGGAGACGCGACCCCACGGCTCTCCGATCTCACGTCGTTCGTTTCCGAAGACGCGCTCCCTCCGCGGCCTTGGTGGCAACTCCCCTGGACGATCGCATGGAGCGCTGGACCGACGTTCTGGGTCGTGCTCGCGCTCTTCCTCTTCGTCGCGACCCTGGGATCCCGGTACCTGACGGCCACGCACCGAACGGCAGCACGGCGTGCCGACCGTTCCGTCCGTTGACCGTTCAGCGAGCCGGTTCGAGCGTGAACGCGAAGAGCGCGATCGACCCGGGAACCGAGCTTGGCAGCCCGGCGCTCGGCATCGCCGAGCGGCCGGTCCTGTGCCCTACTGCGATCACCACGTACTGGCGTCCTTCCGCGAGGTACGTCGCCGGAGTCGCGTCCGAGTGCGCTGTCAGTACCTGACGCCAGAGCACCTCTCCCGTCGCCGCATCGAACGCTCGAAACGTCCGGTCGGCGAACGCGGAGAACACGAGTCCCCCGCCAGTGGCGAGTACGCCCGAGTCGTGCGGATAGGGCGTCGCGAACTCCCAGCGCACCTCGCCGGTGCGGGGATCGATCGCCGTCAGCGCCCCCCACCGTTCGTAGTGGTCGCCTGCCCTCCGGGGCGCGGAACTCAACCAGATCGGGTCCGGTCCCGCATCTTCGCCCTCGACGGGAGACCGAATACCGAACTGGGAACAGGCGGTTTCGTTCGGCCGATACGTGAGGCCTAGCTCTGGATGGACGGCCGCGGGGGCCAGACCGACCCAGCCCCCCTTCGGGCACGTCCGGACCGCGGTCCGCTCGTGCAGTCCGCGCATCTCCTCGGCGATGAGCGGACGCCCATCCTCGTCGTAGCCGACGTGCACCGTGGACTCGGGGGCCAGACGATCGTGCCTCAGGACGGCTCCATCGGCCGCATCCAGCGTCAGCATCCAGCCGGTCGTCGTCGCGACGTGCACGACGGAGCGTGTGGGATCGTCGGCGTGCACCCCGACGATCGGTCGCGCAATCTGCCCGTAGCTCCACTCGTCGCCGGGTACGACCTGATGCGTCCATCGTGGCTCGCCCGTCGCCGCGTCCACGGCGACGAACGCGGATGTGCGAAGGTCCGCGGAGGCGGTTCCGGAGTTCGCGCGCCGTTCGTCCGATCGGTCTTCGGGGAACGGCGCCCCGGTGGCGAACACGACGACGCCCGTCGTCGGATCGTACGCACCGGCATTCACGACGCCGCCGCCCCCGATGCCGTGAGACCAGGTCGGTTCCAGAGGACTCCAACTTCCGAAGGCGGGATCCGACGGGTCGTCGGGGACGGTGCGCATGCTCCATCGGATCGATCCGTCGCGTGGATCCAGCCCGACCAGCCGTCCAGATACGGGTGCGGGATGCACCGGCGTCGTTCCGACGACGACCGCTTCCCCGGTGTAGGTCGGATGGGCTCCGATCCGCTCCGCGAACGGTCCGGAGCGCACGTCCGTACGCCACGCCGGCGAGCCATCGTCCCGGTGCACGGCGACCACCTCGCCCGCGTGCGCGAGCAGGAGCAGGTCGCCCCACACCAACGGGCTCCCCGCCACGTCGTCAGCGCTCACGGACGCCTCCTCGTCCTGGGTGCTGACGTCCACGGTCCAGACGCGTTCGCCGGTGGCTCCCTCGATCGCCATCGCGACGCCCGACGTGGCCACATAGAGGCGTCCGCCGTCGGCGGCGACGCCACCGCGGAACGTTCCGGCGGAGGCGATCTCCTGACTCCACGCCAGTCGAAGGCGCGCGACCGAACCGCGGTCGATCTCGGCCAGGGGACTGTAGCCGACGGTTCGGTCGGTGGCGTCGTCCACGGCTGCGAGCGAACCTTCGTTCGCAGCCTGACCCGGAGAGCCGACGACGATGACGGCGAGAAGCGCGGTGCGGAGCCAGCGACGGAACCGTGACGGCCTGGAGCGCGGGGCACAGCTGGCCCTCGACGTGACCGACGGGGTCAGGGAGCGCACCGCCCTTCGCCCGACTCGCGACCGAGCCGATCGAGCGATTCCACGGCTACGTCCTCGTCGAAGCTCGTGGGGACGACGCCGACGACGGCTGCGAACTCCATCCGACGCGAGACGCGCGAACCCCACTCCGCCTCGGGATCGATCTGGATCATCGTCAGCGGCTGGCGCAACTGGTGGTCCCACGAGCGGAACGAGACGCCAGATCCCTTGCCCAGGTCGAACGCCGTCTCGTCGGAGGCGAGCCACTCGGTCAGGGTCGCGGTGTCGTCCGCGGCCCCTGCGGCCGCAGCCGCGAACAGGATGCGTACCGCCGCGTACGCGCTCCAGGAGGTCGCCTCCATCGGCTCGCCGGTCCGCGACACGTAGCGCTCGTTGATGTCGTCCGCTCCGTGCATGCTCGACGTCGTGTCCCACAGTACAGGGCGCGCATGTCCGGACGCGACCGGAGCCGACTGCAGGAACCGGAACAGGAACGTTCGGTCCTGCGTCCGCAGGTCGGGAACGGAGGTCACGACCGCGTCGATACCTCGGCCGTCGAACTGCGCCAGGAACTGGTCCTCGTCTTCGGCCGCCAGCGCGAGCACGACCACGTCCGCGTCCGAAGCACTCGCTTCCTCGATCTCGTTGAGGAACATGAACTGGCTCCGGGTCGTCACCGACACCCCGGCGACTTCGGCTCCGTTCGGGTACGCCTCGACTCGGTGGCGGAAGTGCGCCTCGAGTTCCGGTCCGTGCAGTCCCTCGTCGACCACCAGGTAGTAGCGTTCCGCGCCGTCCTGTGCGTACCAGTCCAAGATCCCGTCCAGGTACATCGCGCCGCTCGCCTGGACGTGGAACGTCGTCGGGGCGCAGGTCGCGTCCCGAAGCCCGTCCGAGGTCGCGCCGATGTTGAAGAACACCACGTCGCGCTCCTGGGCGATCCGTCCCAGCTCCTCCGCTTGTGTCGGGTTGAACCCACCGGCGATCGCGGTCACGCGTTCGGTCGCGATCATCCGTTCCGCGGCGCGCACGGCGGACGCATCGTCCGGCGCACTCGCGATCAGCACGTCGAACGGAGCCTCGGTGCGATCGGAGCGGCGAGCGACGTAGTTGTCTCCGAGCGACGCGCCGAACCGGGCCGCCTCGCCGATCGTCCGATTCGGCAGCGCTTCGCGGGTCGCTGCAGGAATGATCAGGCCGATCCTCACCGTGGCTTCGTCGAGCCGCGGCTGGGAAGGTGGGCGTCGCACGCTCAGGCCGAGGACGCCGTACGACTCGATCGCGGCCTCGATCTCGTCCCAACGCGCGGCCATCGCGTCGTTGACGCGCTCCCGGAACACGACGTCGTGCGGACGGACGCCGATGGTCCTGATCCGAAAGAGCTGGATGATTTCGTCGCTCAAGTCCGTCTCGGGCGACACAGGCACTACGCGGAAGAGATCCGGGTATTCCTGAACCCGTACGGCCGCCGCGGGTCCGTAGACGATGCCCAGGTCGACCTCGCCCTCCTGCACCGCGTCGAGGATCGCCGTATCGCGGTCAGGACCGCTCGGTCCCGGCAGCGGAGCGTACTCGCGAAGGATGCCTTCGAGTCCACGTCCACGAAGCGCGAGGCTCGGAAGGCCGGTCTGGTACGTGCCTACCTCGAGCTCCGCAAGTTCCGGATCGTCGAGGGAATCGATTTCGACGCCGGAGTCGACGCGTGAGATGAACACGTACGGTGCCCGAAGGTACGGAACGGTGCTCACGACGCCGGACACGCTCTCGCCGATGCCGACGACCATGTCGCACTCGCCGCGGTGGAGCGTGCGGAGCATCTGCTCATCCCCGAACGGCGTCCAGTGCACCGTCAGTTCGGCACCGAGCTCATCGGCGATGATCTCTGCGATTCGGTTGTCGAAACCGGGTCGATCCCGGCTCGACATCGGATAGGCGTTCGGCTGAGCGCAGACCCGAAGCTCCCATTCACTGTCGGGAACCTCCGTCGACTCCTGGCCCAGAGCCCAGCTCGACGCGACGAGGAGCGCCGCGACGACCCACGTCCATCTTCCGAACCTGCGTCGGGATGCTGTGATCGGTTGCATGCTCATGGTGATCCTGCTCCTTCGTCGAGCTACGTGGCGACGTACGTGATAGTAGACGCGCCGATGGCCGGACATACACGGATCAAGATACGAGCGGCGAGCCGCCGCCCTAGTGTCGTCGAGGGCCGAACCGGTTGGGTTCGGCCCTCGACTTCGCATCAATCGACGTTCGCTTCCAGACTTGGTGCGATCGTCGATCGCCTCCCTTGGATCAGGGGAGCGAGTAGACGAACAGCGCCACGTTGCCGGGGACCGGCGGCGTGATGTCCGCGTTCGGGTTGTAGTCGGGGATCGCGCCCGTGCCCGGGTTGCCCATACCGACCATCGTGGCGACGTACTGCTTGCCGTCCACGGTGTAGGTGATGGTGCCCGCGCGCGAGCCGGCGGTCAGCACCTGCGACCAGAGTTCGTCGCCGGTGGTGGCGTCGAAGGCGCGAAGGCGCCGGTCGGCCGAAGCGGTGAACACGAGGTTTCCGCCGGTGACGACCGGGCCGGTGTCGTGACCGTACTGGTGCCCGAACTCCCAGACGACCTCGCCGGTGTCCGGGTCGATCGCGGTCAGGGCGCCGAGGCGGTCCTCGTACCAGTGGTCGTCGTCACGGTCGCTGATGATCGCGTCCCACGCACGCTGACCGGGCTCCCAATCGTCCGGGATCGAAAGGCCTTCGAAGAAGACGCAACCATCCTGGTTCGGACGGTAGATCAGTCCCGTGTCCGGGCTGAAGGCACCCGGGGCGATGTGCGCCCAGCGCAGGCCCGGGCACATCCGGTACGGCTCGCCGGCCTGCATCGCGTCGCGCGCCTCTTGGCTGACGATCGCGCGTCCATCCTCGTCGTAACCGAGGTGGACGGTGACATCCGCAGCCATCTGGTGGTAGCGAAGCATCTCGCCGCTCTCGGCGTCCATGACCAGGAACCAGCCGCTGGTGGTGGGGAGCAACGCTACGCGCCGGTCCTCGCCGTCGACTTCGACGTCAGCGAAGATCGGGATGATGTGCTGGTCCATGTCCCACTCGTCGGCCGGGACGACCTGGTGGTACCACTTGAGCGCGCCGGTGTCGACGTCCATCGCCACGAAGCTCGCGGTGTACAGGTCGTCGGTCGGTTCGCCTTCGTTGGAACGGCGGTGGTCGAGACGGTCCCACGGGGTCGGCTGGCCCGTACCGTACACGACCGTGCGGGTCACGGGGTCGTACGCGCCAGCGTTCCACGCCGAAGCGCCGCCGATGCCGTCTTCCCAGGAGGGCGGGTTGGTCCACGTGTCGTAGGCGGGGTCGTCGGGGCTGAGCGGGACGATGTCGAAGGTCCACAGCAGTTCGCCGTCCTCGGCGTCCAAGGCGTGGATCTTCCCGGGAGCGCCGCCGGCGTCCGCACCCGCGGGTCCGATGATGACCTTGCCGTCGGCCAAGATCGGCTGGGTCGAGATCCCTTCGTTCAACTCGGGCTGGGTCGTCAGCGTGCTCCAGACCTCTTCGCCGGTGAGTCGATCGACCGCGACGGTGTCGCCCCAACGTACGCTGAAGATGACCTTGCCGTCGTAGACGATCGGACCGCCGCGAACCGCGGAGTTCGAGACCGGCCAGTCGGGATCGGCTTCGGAGGAATAGCTCCAGAGCTCGTCGCCCGTAGCACCGTCGTACGCTGCGATGCCCGTCTGATGGGAGACGTACAGGATGCCGTCGTAGGCGGTCGGCGTACCCTGGTGCGCCTGCTGGAAGCCGAGGTCGCGGGCCCAGGTGAGCTGCAGGTTCGAGACGTTGTCGGTGTTGATCTCCGACAGGGGGCTGTACCGCGTGGCGGCCGCATCGCGCCCGTGCTGCGGCCAGTCGCCCGGCGCGGGATCGTTGATCTCTTCGAGGGACTGCGCCGCGCCCATGCTAAGGGCGGCCGCAACCATCGTCGCGCCGGTCAGGCGCCTGAGTAGGCTGTTCATCGAATCGTTTCCCCTCCTGCGAATGCCGTGGTGGGCGGAGCTTCTACGAACGGCCGGGGGATCCGGCGAGCTCGGCGGTCACCACGTCTCACTGCGGGTCCGAACGCGTAGGGACGTCGGACGCGAACCAGCGTGCTGCGGTGCATCGCTTACGACGTGTGGGCTCTCAACGCAGATCCGTCACCTCCTGAACCGAAATCGGGTCGTGCTCGTTGCCCCAGGAGTTGCGGATGTAGGTGGCGACGGAGGCGATCTCCTCGTCCGACAGTGCGTCGCCGAGGCGGGGCATGTACGCTCCGCCCCGCATGATCACCCGCAGCACGCGCGACGCCGTACCTACGGCGCGCGAGTTGTCCGCGAGAATCACGACGTGCGAGGCGAGCGCCTCGTCGCCTTCGGCTCCGTGGCACGAGGCGCACTGCCTGGAGAAGACGCTCGCGCCGAGCTCCATCTTCTCCTCGAACGCCATGTCGCCACCTTCGCCGGCCTCGGAAGCGACTTCGATCGCCTCTCCAACCGGATCCACGAGGAACCAGACGTCGTTCACACCGTGTCCGACGACGTCGCCAGGTTCCTGATCCTGGGCAAATCCGTAAAGGGGCCAACCGCCGTAGGTCAACTGCGCCGTGCCGCCAGGCCGCTCGGCCGTCCCGAGGAGTCCGAGATCGACGCCGGTGCCGAACGCAATTTGGCCGTCAACGACGACGGGCGGCCAGGCCTCGGCGCAGTCGCCTTCGCAGGTGCTCGCGCCTTGTTCGTCGGGCAGGAACAGGTAGAGGCTCATGCCCTCGCCGTCGACGAGATAGCTGCCGAGTTCAGCGCTCTCGGCGACATTGACGGCGGGCGCGTCCTGCGCGAATCCGCTTCCGAGGGCTGCGAATGCGGTCGCCGCGACGAATCCGACGAGCCTTGTCCACGTGCTTCCGTGTTTCATGCAACCTTCCCCCTTCGGAACCTCGCTGGCGGCGGATCGAATCGTCCCGCCACGATCTCGGAGTCGACCCCATGGGAGCCGCCGATCGATCGCAACCTCCTCGGATGAGCACTTCGATGCTCGACCCCCGGTCGCGACCAGCGTGTTCAATGTCGTCAGTTTAACCCATCATGGCGCCGAAGGCCACGGGATGCACATGATACGTCGCAAGGATCCAGCTAGGGACTCGCGGTCGGCAAGGTACGAACGTCCCGGGTCGGGACCGTACTCGTGCCCGCATCACCGGACCCCCTCCACGTCCTCCGTCGTGACCTCGCCGTAGTCGTTTCCCCACGCATTGCGCACGTACGTCGCGACGGCGGCCACGTCGTCGTTCGAGAGGTCGCGTCCGAACGGCGGCATGAACCCGCCCCCACGTACGATCTGACGGGCGACGCGCCCGGCGTTTCCGACGGCCCGTTCGTTCCCGGCGAGCGTGACGGCGCGCGGATCGGCGCGTTCGTCCCCTTGGACGCCGTGACACTCGGCACAATGGACGAGGTAGACCCGTTCCCCCCGCCTCATGCGCTCGGCGGTCGGCGCGGAGCCTGCCGCTTCCGGAGGTTCGTCCAAACCGATCCGGCGCCCATTCGGGTCGACGAGGTGCCATCCCTCGGCGACGTCGTGCCCCGACACGTCGCCCGGGCCGCGATCGCTCGCCGATCGGTACAACGGGTTCCCCCCGTAGGCGACCTGGATCGTGCCGTCGGGTCTGCGCACGGTGCCCACGGCGTCCGGATCGAGGCCGTCCCCCGCGGCGGGCTCGCCGCCCTGCACGAGCAGGGGCGGCCACATCGTGGCGCAGGCGGCGGTGCACGCGACGGCGCCGGGCTCGTCTTCGGCGTAGGCGTACAGGGTGGCTCCCACCTCGTCCACCAGGAACGTGCCGTACCGTTCGTCCTCCGCGGTCGCGAGGACCGTCGGACCGCTCGAAGCGACCGCCGCCAGCCCGCCCAAGAGCGCGGCGAAACCCAAGAGCCGACGGATACGTGCGCGAGTCTTGGCCATGTGCGCCCTCCTAGGGATTCGCGATTCAGCGGATTCTACGTCACGCCTGCTTCATCATCCTCCGCATCGCCACCGCCGCCAGCACCGCCGCGATCGGCGGGAGCGCGAAGGTGACGGCCAGGTCGATGCCGAGGGGCAGCTGCTGGAAGCGCAGCAGGATGTACCGCAGGAGGTCGAGCTGGTAGCTGACGGGGTTGGCGTAGACGAGGATCTGGATCCAGATCGGAAGCTCGACGAACCAACCGCCACCGATCGTGTAGATCCCCAACTGCCGCAGCTCCTGACGGATGTGCTCGGGGATCTGCAGGAAGCCGACGCCGCCGATCACGCCGCGCAGCGGGAAGATCGAGCCGGACAGGAAGTAGAGCGGCTGGATCACGCCGTTCGAGATCGCGCCGAACCCCTCGAACGTCTTGAGGCGGGACGCCAGGATCACGCCGAACGCGGTCATGAAGATCCCCATCGCGAAGATCACGCCCCACGCCATCAGTACGGACGACACCGTCAGGGCGACGCCGATGAACGGCGCCACCAGGAGCGGAATGCTGCCCTGAACGACGCTGATGGTCGCGCCGCCGAGCAGCTTGCCGAGGGTGACCGAAAGGATCGGTGCGGGCGAGACCATCACCTCGCGCAACAGCCCGACCTCGCGGTCCCAGACGATCGAGATGGCGCACTGGAGCGACGCGAACAGGACGTTCAGCACGATCACGCCCGGGAGCACGTACTGGGCGTAGCTGTACCCCTCGATCTCGCGCAGCGCGGCACCGAGGCCGAACCCGAGGATCAGGAGCCAGAGGACGGTCCGCGAGACCCCGCCGAAGAACTGCGAGCGTTCGCGGCCGTACCGCTTCAGCTCGCGCTTCCACATGACCCAGACCACGCCGGGCGCGATGCCCGCCCACGAGCGCGGTCCCGAGGCGCGCAGGCCCGGGGGCGCGGGCAGGTCGGCGCCCGCGCCGGCCGCGACGTTCGGGCCGGACCGGTCGACGCTCACCGGGTGTGCTCCCCGCCCTGCTGGGCGAAGCTGACCATCCGGTCGCGGACGGTGGCGAACTCGTCGCGGAGCTGCCGGCCGGTGAGCTCGAGGAACACGTCCTCGAGGTTCGTCGCGCCCTGATCCGCGTGCGCGGCGATCAGATCGGACGGTGCGCCGATGGCGATCACCTTGCCGTGGTCGATGATGCCGACGCGGTCGCACGCTTCCGCTTCGGGCAGGTTGTGGGTGGTCATCAGGACCGTCATGCCCTCCTCGCGCAGGCGCGTGACGTGCTCCCACAGGTTGCGCCGACCCTGCGGGTCGAGCCCGATGGTGGGCTCGTCCAGGAACAGCACCTGCGGCCCGTGCATGAGGGCGCGGGCCAGCTCAAGGCGACGCTTCATGCCGCCCGAGAAGCTTCGGACCCGCCGGTCGGCGACCTCCGCCAGCGAGGCCCAGGCGAGCCCGCGTTCGATCGCGCCCCGCATCTCACGGCGCGGCAGGCCGTAGAGCGCGGCGTGGATCTCGAGGTTCTCGCGGGCGGTGAGGCGGTCGTCGAGGGCCGGGTTCTGGAACACCATCCCGAGCGTGGTGCGCACGCGCGCGGCCGCCTTGACCACGTCGTGGCCCATGACCTCGGCACGGCCCGAGGTGGGGGCCAGCAGGGTCGTGAGCATGTGCAGCGTGGTCGACTTGCCGGCACCGTTCGGCCCGAGCAGGGCGAAGAATTCGCCGCGGCCCACCTCGAACGTGATGCCGTCGACGGCCGTCTCGGCGCCGTAGCGGCGCACGAGCTTCTCGACCCGAATGGCGGGCCCGTTCGCTTCGGGAGCGCCCCCTACGGACGGTCCCGCCGCCGGATCGGCGGCGGGACGTTGGTGCGAAGCGTCGGTCACGGGGTCACCGTACCCCGGGAGGGAGGGAGCGGGGCAAGGCTCGCCCGTGCACCGGCGATGGGGGTCATCGTCAGTACAGCGTCCGGGCTTCCGTCAGCATCTCGTGCATCTCCCAGCACGCCGCGGCCTTGTCGGCGGGCGGGTCGCTCGAGATGAGCGCGTCGGTGACGTCGCCCAGACCCTCGTAGAGGTGCGGGGCGATCAGCTCGAGGAAGCGGCGGATGTGCTTGCGGTACGGGTCGCGGACCGCGTAGATGCCTTCGACCCCGAGCATGTCGTTCCCGGCTTCGTACGCTTCGCAGGCCGCTT